>JAAYBK010000415.1 GCA_012718885.1 Ruminococcus sp.
ACTCTGTGCAGAAGGCATAGTCTGCTTTCGCTTAGCAGCGTGACGCTGCACCCTTTCACGTTGCCACTCGTAAACTCGTTCACTCTGTACAGAAGGCACAGTCTGCTTTCGCTTGCGGCGCTTTGAGGGTAGCAGAGCAAAAACTACTTTCTACTTTCTGATTACTAATTACTGATTGTTGATTACTGTTAAAGGCTAATCACACACTTCCATCCACGAAAGGAGTATCACGTACATGGATATCGACAGAAGTAAGATCTCTCCCATGATGCAGCAATATTTTGAAGTAAAGGATAAGTATGAGGACTGTATCCTGTTCTTCCGTCTGGGAGACTTCTACGAGATGTTCTTTGACGACGCAGTTGTTGTGTCAAAGGCTCTGGAGCTCACTCTCACAGGCAGAGACTGCGGACTTGAAGAACGTGCGCCCATGTGCGGAGTTCCTTATCATGCGGCTGATATGTATATAAAGAGGCTCATAGATATGGGCTTCAAGGTCGCTGTATGTGAGCAGCTCACTGATCCTGCCGAGACAAAAGGCATAGTTGTCAGGGACGTTATCCGTGTGGTAACTCCTGGTACGCTCACCGAGAGCAGTATGCTTGACGACGGCAGCAATAACTACATATGCAGTATCTATTATGATGAGGCAGAGAAGACCTGCGGAGTGGCTTCTGCGGATATATCCACCGGAGAGGCCTTCCTCTGTACATTTGAGGGCAAGGAACTTGAAGCCGGCGTTATAAACGAGCTTTCAAGATTCCGTCCGGCAGAGGTCATATTCCCTGAGAGCTTCCTTGCACTGAAAAACGTGGCGGATTTTATAAAACTCAGGCTGAAATGTGCGGTAACTCTCCGTGACAGCGTATGCTTTTCACCCTCTGAGCGCAGGACTGCTACTGCTCAGGTATTCGGTGCAGGCTCAATGGCAGAGCTGGGTATAAGCGAGGACGGAGCGGATTGTGCGGCAGTATGCGGATTGTTTGACTATATATGCGATACGCAGAAGACCTCAGTCTCACGCTTTACATCTATCGAGATACTCAACGGCGATGCATATATGGGGCTCGACCTCAATGCAAGGCGTAATCTGGAACTGACGGAGACTCTCCGCAGCAAGGAAAAGAAGGGCTCACTGCTGTGGGTGCTTGATTCAACAAGGACTTCAATGGGACGAAGGCTCCTGAAAAACTGGCTGGAGCAGCCCCTAAAGAGCCCTGCAAGGATAATCGAGAGACTTGATGCTGTTGAGGCACTGACCAGAAAGAGTGTTATCCTCGGAGATATGGGCGAGCTGCTGGACAGGGTATATGACCTTGAAAGGCTTATGACTAAGGTCATGTACAAAAGTGCCAATCCCCGTGATCTCCGCTCACTTTCTGCAACAGCGATGCAGCTTCCGGCTCTGAAAGCTGAGCTTGAAAAGCTCAGCGGTTCAAAGCTGCTGGCGAAGTATAATGCAGAGATATCCACACTTGATGAGATAGTAAGGCTTGTGGAAAACGCCATAATGGAGGAGCCGCCCATATCAGTCAAGGACGGCGGTGTCATAAAGGACGGTTTCAACGAGGAGCTGGACAGCCTTAGACACATAATGAACAACGGACGGAGCATAATAGATGAGATAGAGCAGCGTGAGAAGGAGTCCACCGGAATAAAGAACCTCAAGATAGGCTATAACCGTGTGTTCGGATATTACCTTGAGGTCACACGCTCCTATTATGATCTTATCCCGGAGGGATGGATACGCAAGCAGACACTTGCGAATGCCGAGCGCTTCATTACTGAGGAGCTGAAAAACGCCGAGAATACTATCCTGGGCGCCAAGGACAAGGCTCTTTCGCTTGAAGCAGATATATTTGCAGAGGTAAGAGACTTCCTTGCCACAAAGCTGGAGGCCGTTCAGAAGACTGCTTCTGCCGTTGCGTCAGTGGATGTTCTGTGTTCGTTCGCAGAGGTGGCTCTGCGGAATCAGTACGTCAAACCGGATATCACTCTCGACGGCGCTATCGATATAAAGGCCGGACGTCATCCTGTTGTCGAGCTCATGCTCCAGGATGAGGTCTTTGTGCCCAATGATTTGTATATCGATAAGAAGGAAGACCGTATGTCTATCATAACCGGTCCGAATATGTCCGGTAAGTCCACATATATGAGACAGGCTGCGCTGATAGTCCTCATGGCTCAGACAGGCAGCTTCGTTCCGGCGGATTCTGCAAGGATATCTGTGGTGGATAAGATATTCACCCGTGTGGGCGCATCTGATGACCTTACCGCAGGCCAGTCCACATTCATGGTGGAGATGAGCGAGGTGTCAGATATACTTAAGAATGCCACTCCCGACAGCCTTGTTATCCTTGACGAGGTGGGAAGAGGTACTTCCACCTTTGACGGCGTAAGCATCGCCCGGGCTGTTGCAGAGCATATCTGCAATTCAAAGAAGCTGGGCTGCAAGACCCTTTTCGCAACTCATTACCATGAGCTTATAGGCCTTGAAAATGAGCTTGCAGGAGTAAAGAATTACAGCATAGCCGTAAATAAGCACGGCGGAACTATACGCTTCCTGCGAAAGATAGTGCGTGGCGGAGTTGACGAAAGCTACGGTGTTGATGTTGCAAAGCTGGCCGGACTTCCGGCTAAGGTTGTCTCCCGTGCAAGGGAACTCCTGGAGGAAATGGAAAAAGCACATAATACCGGCGTTCAGACAAGGGCAGAGGATGCTCCGGAGCAGATGAGCTTCGGTGCGGTCAACCGTGAGAGTGCCCTTGCAATGCTGGAGAAGACGAATATAGATGAGCTTACTGACGCTGAATGCCGTGAGCTGCTCAAGGATATGCTCAGCGTCATGGGCTGAGAAATGGAGTGAGGCTTATGAATTATTTCTGTACAAAAAGCGAGCTTCACGGCACCTGCTATCATGAGTTTTTTGCAGGTCAGTGGGATGATCGCTTCTGGAATGAGGATTCGCTGTATATAGATGATGATCTGTTCAGAGACAGTGGCCTGAGAAAGACACTGAAAAAGATCATTCCGGATTATTCGCCATATGATACCACAGAGGTGTTCCCGGACGAATGGGAGCAGATAAAAGGCGAATGCGAGGCAGCAAAAGAGGCTGACAATTGGGTTCAGGCAGCCTTTGCTGAACACGGGATGTTCACTATACTCGGAATATAAAAGCAAGAGCCTGCAAAACTACTTTCTATTTTCTATTCACTAATTACTGCCAACGAAGGGAGGCGCCGTATGCCGGCGATCAATGTACTCAGCAAAGAGGTCTCGGAGCTTATTGCCGCAGGTGAAGTCATCGAGAGACCTTCATCTGTCATAAAGGAGCTTGTGGAAAATTCCATAGATTCCGGTGCAAGACATATCACAGTCGAGCTGAAGCGAGGCGGCAGCACATATATGCGTGTCACCGATGACGGCTGCGGAATGTCATTCGATGACGTACCAAAGGCATTTCTGCGCCATGCCACCAGCAAGATAAATCTGAAAGAGGATCTGGATAATATCCTGACCCTTGGCTTCCGTGGAGAGGCACTTGCCTCTGTGGCGGCAGTTTCAAGAGTTGAGCTGATGACCAAGCAGCGCAGCGAGGTATACGGAACTCTTTACAGTATTGAGGGCAGCACCGAGGTCTCCCATGAAAAGGGAGGCTGTCCTGACGGAACAACTATAATAATACGTGATCTTTTCTACAACGTGCCTGCAAGACAGAAGTTTATGAAAAAGGATGTAACAGAGGCAAATGCGGTCAGCAATATACTCCAGAAGATAACCATGTCCCACCCGGATATCGCCTTCAAGTTCATCCGTGACAACCGTGTTGAGTTCAATTCCAGCGGTGACGGAGAGCTGTTTTCAGCAGTATATGCGGTATACGGCAGGGATTTTGCCCGTGACCTGATCCCTGTGGAGTATGAGCATGAGGGGATAAAGGTCAGCGGATTCACTGTGAAGCCGCTTTACTCCAAGAATAACAGAGCTTTCCAGAACTTCTTCGTCAACGGAAGATATGTGCGCTCAAAGCTTTGCTCGGTGGCGCTGGAAAATGCATACACAAATATGATAATGACAGGCAAATTCCCTGCCTGCGTACTGATGCTGGAGCTTTCTCCGGCGGCAATGGATGTCAATATCCACCCCACCAAGGCTGAGGTGCGCTTTACTGATGAAAAGACAGTATCTGATGCAGTATATTTTGCAATAAAAAATGCCCTGATGAAAGACGGGCTTATCTATGAATTTGAACTTAAACCACGCCCCGACTGGAAGGACTTTAAGCCAGAGCCGGAGGAGCTCAGGCAGCAGGAGTTCATGTTTACTCCGGTTTCTGAGATAAAGCAGACTGAGGAGAGACTTGCTGCCCTGGAGCAGCAGACAGATCAGCCAGCCATTGAAAACGTGCCGATACAGCATACGGCTGCCGTGCAGTCTGCTCCTGCGGCAAAGCCGGAGCCGGAGGAGGAAGAGGAGCTGCCGACTGTGGATATTTCTCCCTCAAAGGCCTTCGACAGGCCTGTGCCGGTCACGGCGCAGAGCGATCTTCCTGAGAAGCAGGAGGTTAAAGAGCCGAAGCCTGCAAAAGCTCCTGAGCCGGAAGTACCTGAGCCTGTTGAAGGGTTCAGATACCTGAATTCTCAGTCCTTTGCACAGCAGAAGCTTCCGGAGGAAAAGCCTGCTCCAAAGCAGGAGATCTGTCAGTCGGTATGGACTGAAAAGCCTAAGATACGTGTTATAGGCGAGGCTTTCGGAGTTTATATCATTGCCGAGATCGACGGGAAGACCATGGTGATGATCGACAAGCACGCTGCACACGAGAGGATAATCTTTGAAAAGCTCAAGAGCCGCAACTGCCGCCAGTACAGCCAGATGCTTATTAACGGTGTTAAGGTGCTGCTGACAGCAGATGAGTTCAGCGCTCTTGAAGCCAATACAGAGCTTTTAGCTGATATGGGATTCGCCTTCGACCTTTCACAGCCGCCCTATGCGGTGGCAACGGCTGTTCCCACATTTATCATGGAGCTGGATATGGAGGAGATCATCTCGGAGATAGCAAATAATCTCCGTATGTACAGTCATGATCCCCAGTCCCATGCGCTGGATGACATACTTCACACCGTAGCCTGCAAGTCAGCCATAAGAGGCAACGACAAGAATAGTATAGCTGAGCTCCAGTCTCTTGCAGAGCAGGTTTATTTTGATGAGCGTATAAGGCACTGTCCTCACGGACGGCCGGTCATGTTTACAATGACGAGATCAAATATCGAGCACCAGTTCGGACGCACATAAGCCGTCCGGCAGACAGGAGGACATAAATTGCATATACACTTTAACCACAAACTCAGATTTGCGTTATTATCGTTTGTTATAGCCTTTGCTGCGGTGATGTTCCTTTTCGTATACAAGCCGCATATAGTCCGCAGCAAGAATAAGTATATACGCACTTTCTTCATTTTTGCCATAGCTTTCGTGCCGGGAGTCCTGGCTGCATCGATCTGTGCAAAGACGGTAACGACTGTTTTCGAGCGCTTCTTCGATTCGGATCCGCCGGCCATAACTATGGAGGATATGGAAGAAGCTGAGGAAGAGGAGAAAGAGGAAGAGCATGAGCAGAAAAAACTGGCTGGCTGAAGCGGCTGTGTTTGAGCGCTCTTCAGGCATAGTGGAGTTTTTTTCTTCCGGAGCCGTGATAATGCTGCTGATAATGATCGTCGGCACACTGCTCTGCATTGGTATAGCGGGTTTTGCAGGCCGCTGGCAGGAAAAGAAGCTCCGGGAGGAAAAAGAGGAAGAAGATGACAGAAAAGAAAAATAAACCGAGAGTGCTTGCGGTCGTCGGCCCTACAGCCTCCGGAAAAACTGCTCTGGGGGTAGAACTGGCAAAGCTCTATGACGGAGAAGTGATATCTGCCGACTCCATGCAGATATACAAGGGGATGGACATAGCCTCGGCAAAGCCCACGGCAGAGGAGATGCAGGGCATCCCTCATCATCTCATGGGCTTTCTTGATATGGGAGAGACTTTTAGTGCTGCTGATTATGTCAGGCTGGCCAACGAGAAGATACAGGAAGTCCTCGGACGGGGGAAACTGCCGGTCATAGTCGGCGGTACCGGCCTGTATATAGACTCCCTGTTGGAAAACGTCAGATTTTCCGAGGGCGGAAGCGATGAGGCGTACCGTGAGGAGCTCCGGGCCTTTGCAGAAGCCCACGGCAATGAAGCGCTCCATGCTAAGCTTAAGGAAGCCGATCCTGCGGCAGCAGAGACCATACATCCCAACAATGTGGTACGGGTCATCAGAGCCCTTGAAGTCTGTCATGTCACAGGAAGACGGTTCAGCGAACTCAAGGCGGAGAGCAGGACAGAGGAAAGTCCCTATGATTCCCTTATCATAGGCCTGAACTATGCTGACAGAAGCGTTCTCTACAGCAGGATAGACCGACGTGTTGATATAATGGCGGAAAACGGCCTTGTCAGGGAGGCTGAGGCTCTCTGGAGACAGAGCGGGATGGCTACTGCCGCCAACGCTATCGGCTATAAGGAGCTGATACCGTATTTTGAAGGAACTATGCCGCTGGATGACTGTATCAGCAAAATCAAGCAGGAGACCCGCCACTACGCCAAGAGACAGCTTACATGGTTTAGGAAAAATCAACGTATTCAGTGGATTATTTTAGACAAATTTGATAAATTGAATGAAATTTTAGAAAAATCTCAAAAATGTATAGCAAATTATTGGAAGTTATGATATAATGTATTGTGTGTATTTCCGCATAGGTGCAGAGATCACTGACATAAGTCTAATAGGATAGGAGAATGTGTATGAACAAGACGATCAACCTTCAGGACGTGTTCCTGAATCAGTGCAGAAAAGACAAGATAATGGTGACTATAATCCTTACAAACGGTTTCCAGTTCAAGGGCATGGTAAGAGGCTTCGACAGCTATGTTGCTATCTTTGACTGTGACGGAAAGCAGCAGCTCGTATATAAGCACGCTATTTCAACAATAATCCCCGTAAGACCTGTTTCTATACTGGATGCATCCGAAAAAAGCGAATAAGGTGATCTGAATGCGCTTCACTAAATCGGAAGGCAGTCTCATGGTCAAGATACTGCGAAATACAGTGCTGGTGCTCTTCCTTGTGATATTCATCAGTATTGTCTATAACTTCCGCAACAGAGAAAGTGATACCGTAAGCGCTCTTATCGCCGAGGCTACCGCTTCAAAGGAATTCAAGGGTGTCTTCATAAGAGATGAGACCCCCATCCCGTGCAGCGCAAACGGCGTCATTAGCTATAATGTATCTGACGGCGGCAAGATAGGTAAGGGTACTATTGTCGCTCAGGTATACCCCAATGAGGAACAGATCACTGTAAACAGGAATATAGAGAAGCTGACGAAGGAGCTGGATATACTAAAGAAGATCCAGAATCCCGGAACTCAGGAATCAGTACAGCCTGCCGCTCTCTCGGACAGCATAAAGGAGAATTACCGCAATCTCATCCTCAGCCGTGATCTCGGCGATCACAGTAATGTGGAGGAAGTTGCCGAGACTATGCTGGTGCAGCTCAGTACCTACCAGATCATAACCAATGAGGTGGAGAACTTCAATCAGGAGATATCCGACCTTGAAAGTGAACTGGCAGAACTGAAAAAACAGCCCAGACA
>JAAYBK010000416.1 GCA_012718885.1 Ruminococcus sp.
CAGATTCACCGGGGCCGACAGGTTCGCTGTTCGGATAAACTATCTTTGGAACAGGAGTTGTAACATGGTTGCCTGGTGAGATAGGAACAGCTTCATACTTTGTGAATATGATAGGTTCATCATGGAAGGTGAACTCAACAGAGTAATTGAAATAGTGATAGTTGTCAGGGACTTCAACGTCGAAACCTGCACTTTCTATCTCATCCGGTGTCATTTGCTTTGCAGTAAGTTCACCTGTGATCTGGAGCCTTTCGTTCTTTTCTTCATCTATTGTTTCTTCTATCCTTGGATTGTATTCAGTTGTTACAGGTGCAAAAGGAGCTCTTGTGGTAGTTGTTGTGGTTGTAGTAGTTGATGATGTTGTTGTCGGGGTGGTTGTTACAGGTGGGATATCAGGATCGTCCTCTTCACTTCTGAAATAAAGTTCGCCATCTGCATCAACAATTACACTTCCGTTAATACCTTCAGGTATGAACTGTGCATCAGCGAATTCTGCCCAGCCGCTTGTGATAACGCCTGAGACTGGTGACGTAACTGATGTATCAAAGCTTACGATATTTCCTGTGATATTTATTTTCTTGTCCTCAGGAACGTAAATACCAGCAATACCGCCCTTTATATTGCAATTGCCGCTTAAATTTAATGCAGTACCGTTAGGTGCATAGAAACCGTAACGAGCTTTTCCTTCTATTTTACCGCCTGAAATATTTACGGTTCCGTTATTAGATTCGCAATAGATACCAGAGGTATATTCTGAAACTATATTACCTCCGCTTATGTTAAGAGTACCTGTATAATTTTTATTCATGTAAATAGTGGAAAAGTTATCGGGGATCGAATTATGGTTACCTTCGGTATAAAGTTCACCTCTTATTATATTTGTTGTTCCTCTGCTGGATCTGAGTGAAAGCGCATTACTGGAATAAGAGACGACCTTTGCACCGTCAAGGGTAAAGCAGCCTCGCCCGTTGACGCCAATTGTAGCCGAGTCGTTACCAGCTTGATTTCCTATGAAAGTACCGCCTAATAATGTAAGGCTTCCGTCTATGTCCAACAGTGTCCCGGAGGAAGAAGAAATCATAGCACCTCTCTGTTCCTCACTGGTATCGGTGATAGTAACATCGCCATCACAGTTTACCCTCTCTATGCTTACAGTGTGTCCGTTAAGGTCAAGATCAAGGGACTCCTTTACAGATATTCTTGATGCAGTAACATCGCAGTCAAGCTTGTACTTTCCTGATGTAGGAAGACAGGTCGAGTCTTTCCATAGGTGATAATCCGATACGGGAGTACCGTCCTTCTCGAGGATGAATCCAAAGTTGTGCAGGCCATAGTAGGAACTTCCCTCACAGTTGCCACTGTCGGAAATATCGTCCCATTCACCGAAAGCGAAATCATTTCCGTAGAAGAGGACTGCATTCTGGTCAACTCCGTAATTGCCGGGATTTCCGGGATGCCAGTTTGTATAATTCATTGATTCAGCTGTTATCCAGTCAAAATCATTTTCGTTGTATCTCATCAGACCTATCCAGTAATTATTTTTTCTGGCTTCCTGACTTTTAATGATCGATTCGATCATTATCTGTTCTTTTTCTGTGGTGATAACAGCGAGATGACCGCCGTTGTCCTCGCAGTAATTTTCAGCTTCCTGCCATGTTATACCGGTATTGATTATCTCGTAGTTTGCAGGATCAGGATAGGTGCTCCATGTAATATCGCCTGTGTATGGCAAAGCAGATATCTGAGCATTGTTCAGCTGATATACAAGTTCAGCATCGCTGAGTGTAACTTTTCCGTCAAGGTCAACGTCAGCCGCAGCTGAGTCAACAGTATGCATATTGTCGTATCGGACGTACTTCTCGATAAGAGCAGCGTCTGCATTATCGACTTTTCCGTCATTATTTGCGTCGCCGTACAATACATCGGCCGACACCTGTGCAGCAGGATCGTCTTCCGCAGCTATTGTGTTAACAGGTATCAATGACAGTACCTGGCTGCATCCCACTGCAGAAGCGACAAAAAATGAAAGCGTTTTTTGTCGTATACATTTTCTTGAATTTTTTTTCATTAAAAATTCCACCCTTTCTGTTTCACTTGAATAAGCAAATAATATATGCTTATATATAATTATATATATTATATACATAAATGTCAACCGATTAGCCCGGGTGTATATTCTCTTTGTATAAATATACATATCAAGTGAGCATATTTTATCTGATGATTCATAATTTAGACAAATGATTCGATTAATATATGACCTTAAGATGTATATGTTATTTATGGTGAAAATGTGCAATATTTGCGCCTGTAATGTTCAGGAATATAATTTTTCAGACTGCTTCGGCAGTCTTTTTGTTGTACACTTTTTGGCCTTGAAAATATTTTTTCAAGTTTTTTCAATTTAGGACTTGACTTTTATTTGCAGGTCTTTGTATAATTATAGTTTGAAAAATATGATGTTATTATATAATGAACAGCAACTTACAAAGTATATCATATATACATTTAAAATGGAAACGGTTGCTAAACTAAAAAATCATTAAAAAGAAAAATTCAAAATTATTTTCAGAAATTTGTCCTACTTAATGATCGTGCAGCGAGTAGATGTGATGAAAGCGGTCGCTAAACTAAATTAATTTAGAAAAAACAAAAATCTTTAAAAAACTTGTCCTACACAGCAATTGTTTAACGAGTAGATGTGATGAAAGCGATCGCTGAACCAAATGGAGGAGGAATGTATATGACAGATCAGGAGTTCAGAAAGCACATGGAAGAGTCTCCGGAAGAATGTATGAGAGTTATCTTTGATGAATACTGCAATTATGTATATGTTATAGCAGCAGCAAAATTAAAGGGCTGCGGTACTACGGAGGACATAGAGGAATGTGTGAGTGATGTATTTGCAGAGGTTTTCAAAAAATTTGATAAACTCGGAAACCGTGACGGTGACCTTAAAGGTTACATAGGTGTCATTGCAAGACGCAAAGCAATAGATATGTTCAGAAGATTGAGCGGTAAAGCTGATATGACAGTATCAGCAAGTGATGAGAGATTAATACAAATATCATCGTCTGAAAATATAATCGAATCTACTGAGACGTCAGAACGCAACTCCATACTTCTTGATAAAATAAAAGAATTAGGGGAACCTGATACAACGATAATAATCAAACAATACTATTACAATATGACAGTAGCTGAAATAGGGAAATTGATTTCAATGACAGCAGCCGCAGTCCAGAAACGAAGCATAAGAGCAAGAGAAAAGCTGAAAAAAATGCTTTGTGAAGTCGGTATAAACTACTAAGGAGGGATATTCATGAATAAAAAGGATATGTTTTTTGAGAGTTACGATATTGATCTTGAAACTGCAAATAAAGTGGCGGCAGAGTATCCGTCCCTGTCAAAATCAGCTAAGGAAAGGATGTTTAATATGACTAAGAAGAAAATGAATATAACAAATAATGCTAATGAGGCAAACAAAAACAGCGTACACGGTGTTGAGAATTACAATCGTCCAAGATGGATAAAGTTCGCAGGTATGGCAGCTGCATTTGCTATAATCGCAGGCGGCGTCGGCGGAGGAAGCTATCTGCTTCACAACATGAATAAGTCAGCTCCGAGTACAAGCTCATCATCTGTGGCAGAGGTTACTTCTGCATCAACTTCTGTAACAACAAACGTTACAACAACTACCGCAGCTGTTGAGACAACTACAGTGGCAACAGAGGCAATTGTTGAGACAACTACATCAGCAACTGAAACTAAGCCTTCAACTCCTGAGGAAATTGCACACAAGCTTACAGATAATTATTGGGATTATGAGTGCTTCTTTGATATATGCGCACGTACAAGGGCGGATTATGAAGGCTCTGATAGTGTAAAGTTTAAGTACGCTTACCAGTATGACGGTTGGTCTGGTGATGCTGAATTAACATATTATAAAACTATTGATGAAAGACTTACAGAGAAAACCATGGACGGTTTGAAGAAGATGTATAATACTTATTACGGCAAAAATTATGATCCGTTCTATTCTCCAAATGCTGAATACACAAATAACTATGCATTATTCGGACCTTCATTTACAGAAGATACTCTTCCTTCTGACCGACAAATAGATTGTGCATACACATATATTGAGTATGAGGGTGAATTATATCAGCTCGGTTTAAATAAAGATTATATAGGAGATACTCACTGGTCAGACGATCAGATAGATATAACTGACGCAACTGAAACATCTTTCACACTTAAAAGAAAGTGTAATAACGAAGCAAGTGTAATGCACGATGAAATTCACGGTGAAGTTACATTCAAAATA
>JAAYBK010000417.1 GCA_012718885.1 Ruminococcus sp.
AACAATACTGTTATTCGGCTTTATTTGTCATGCCCATGTGTTGAAAACTTGTATGTTGAAAATCTTTTAAAAAGGGCTTGACAAACAGTAACAGGTTTATCTTAGACATATAAATAAGTACATTGCCCCTGAGCGCTTCGTAACACTCAGGGGCAAAATTTCTATATGTGTTTGGTCTTTACTTCCGGATTTTTAGTGTTTTCAGTTCAGTGTGACCGGCAGACCGTTTATCTCTATGGTTGGATCGTCAATATCGATAAGCAGACATCTTCTTCCGTCTATGACGCTTGTTCTGACCTTGTCAGCGGCGGATGCTTTGATGTTGACGGTTATTCCGGGTGATGCCAGCACTGTCTTTGTCTCAACCAGATTTGAGGCTGTGAGAGGAGCCTTTCCGCAGACTTTCTCATAGACTGGCTCTACCATGTTCACTCTTTCCTCGGGGAGACCGATATCGCTGAGTATCTCCTTTATCTGGAGCGGCTCTATTACAGCATTGTCAGTGTCGTCTTTGCTGTCCTCAACGACCTCCTGTATTTTTTCATTTACCGTTCTTATGAGGGTATAGTCAAGGTCATCTCCCACAACAGATTTAAGTATGTTCTGGAAGCTGGATTTCTCGTTCTCAGCGGACATCACGAAATTACAGCCCAGAACCTCTTCGATTATTGATATATTGGGCTGTTTGGCGTTTTTTGAATAGTACATTACGTGGTTTATATCACTGCTGCGGTTGCTGAATACAGGGAAAAGGAAACCGTCTGAAGGGGATTTGCTGATTATTAGCTCTGTGTTCAGCTTCTTTGTTATCTCATTGTTGAAGGAATCGAACACAAATCCGTCGCTGGAGGTATTCACAGGGCAGATAGCTGTGAGCAGATAGCGGTATATCTCGTCCTCACCCTCGGCAAATTCATCATTTTTGTCCTTTTTGCGGACAGTGTAAGTGCAGTAAGCGGTTATTACAGCGATCGGTCCTTCAATTGCGATACGGTTTGCGATGTGGTTGAGGAAGTCCTCGCACACAAGATCGTCCTTGAGCTCAGAGGTGAGAAGGGTGTAGAGAATGTTCTGCGGCTGCCCCTCTTCATAAGCTTCATTTGGAAATTCATATTCAACAAAGGATTTTCCCACATTTGTGTTGAGCACCTTTTTCAGCGTTTCATCGTATACATCATGCTCCTCGACAGGCATGGTCAGACAGGAATTTGTATGGTGATATCTCAGGTTCTTCTCAGCGTCGATAAAAGCTGTCAGAACTCGCTCCATGATGAAAAATCCGCTTTTATCTGAGAAATTCTTTTTTATTTCGGCTGTTTCTTTTTTATTCATATGTATCTCCTTTCAGAACTTCCGATGACGATGCAGAACGACCGATATGCTTCCGGATGAATGGGCATATTGTCATTCTCTGCTTGCCGGACAATGTAAGTGCCTTAATATTATACATCATCCAGCTCAAAAAATCAAGGCTGACTCTGTCCCTTTATGTCGCATCCGACGTTTCTGCATAGTCAGAGCCTATCTGACATATGATTGGACGAGGTGAGAATATGAAACGAATGATGATACTGCTTTGCCTTCCATTGCTTTGCTCGTGTGCTGTGCAGGATATCTCCTCTGAAGAACTCGTGCAGACTTCAACGGTATGTACTTCTGAGCCGCTGACTGAGCCTGCCATTCCGGAGGGAAGAGTGCCGCTGAACTTCCCGAAACAGGTTGGGCGCTGGATACCGTATCTGCAATATCCTGAGCTGATGACCGGAAAAAATGAAGAGCAGTTCCGCAGCGGGATAAGGAATACATTCTCGCAGGCTCTTGCGGATGGAGTAAATACCCTTTACGTTCATGTCCGGCCGGCAGGGGATGCGTATTACGAGTCGGACATATTTCCCCGTGGAGCCGCTCTTGACGGTGAGTATGATCCTTTGAGTATAATGACGGAGGAAGCTCATGCGCTGGGGATGTCAATACACGCCTGGATCAACCCTCTGAGGCTACAGACTGCGGAACAGATGCAGGCTGTACCGGAGAGATACATCACAAGACAATGGGCGGATCAGGGAAAGTATGCAAGGCTTGTGAACGGACGCTGGTATCTTGTGCCGGTTTACGAGGAGGTGAGGACGCTTTTAGCTGACGAGGTCAGGGAACTGCTGGAGAAATATCCGGTGGACGGCATACATATCGATGATTACTTTTATCCCACCACATCTCCTGATTTTGACAGCGATGCTTTTGCAGCTTCCGGCAGCAACGACCTTTCACAGTGGCGGCTGGACAATATCTCTGCTATGGTAAAGTCCATATATAATACTGTGAAGAGCAGAGACAGCCGTCTGCTCTTTGGTATAAGCCCTCAGGGTAAAATATCCGCAAATTATGACACCCAGTACGCAGATGTAAAACTTTGGGCAGGCACCAGCGGTTACTGCGATTATATCGTTCCGCAGATATATTATGGTTTCCTAAATGAGACTGCTCCCTTCGGAGCAACTCTCAGTGAATGGGAGGTGCTTCGTGGTGACAGCGGAGTTTCCCTTATAATCGGCCTTGCCGGCTACAAGGAAGGCCGTGAGGACGCCTGGGCAGGAGAGGCCGGTGAGCTGGAATGGATAGAGGACGACACCGTTCTCAGCCGTCAGATAGCTCTTGTTGAGGGCTCCTCCGCCGACGGATATGCTGTCTACTACTGAGGCATTACTTTATAGACGGATTATGCAAATAGTTCAGTTTGAACAAGCAGTAATTGTATGATTCGCATATTGAAATGAGGGGCAAATTATGGTATAATATTGAAAAATACTTTATTGGGGGCAATCACATGATTTGTCATAATTGCGGAAGCGAATTTGATGGAAAATTCTGTCCTAACTGCGGTTCACCCGCCGAGAATAATTATCCTTCAAATACTCCGAATCCATACGGCCAGCCTCAGCAGTACAACCAGCAGGGCTATGGCCAGCAGCAGTACGGCCAGCAGCAGGGCTACGGACAGCAGCAGTACGGCGGCTACGGCCAGCAAGGTTACGGCTATCCTAACCCCGGCATGAACGGTTCCGGAATGTCCGGCGTTCAGATACGTTCGATAGTTACCTGTATTATCCTTTGTTTTGTTACCTGTGGTATCTACGGTATCATATGGTTCATAAATCTTACTGATGATACAAACAGGATCTCTCAGGAGCCTTCAGCTACTTCAGGCGGAACTGCTTTTGTTCTTACACTTATAACCTGCGGCATTTACGGCCTTTACTGGGCATACAAGCAGGGTGAAAGACTTGAGCGTGTCCGTGCTTCAAGAGGCCTTGCTCCGGGAAGTCTGCCGATACTCTACCTCGTTCTCAATTTATTCGGCTTATCCATTGTTGCATATGCACTTATGCAGAACGAGATCAACACACTTGCTTGATAACGACAAGAACTGCCCTTCAGGGCAGTTCTTATTTATTGCTTATGAAGATAAATAAAATAAAACTTAAAAAAGTGCTAAGGATACTGGCGCTTGGTATATGCTATTTCTTTTTTGTTATGCTGACGGGGATATCTGTTCCCTGTCCGCTGAGAAGGCTTACTCACGGCCATCTGCACTGTCCCGGCTGCGGTGTTTCAAGGATGTGCATGAGCCTTGCCGGACTTGATCCTGAAAAGGCCTTCTACTGGAACCCGGTCATATTCTGTCTGCTGCCATTGTGGATGATAGATATATGTCTGTGGCTTTTCGACCGGGGAGAGCGGTTCATATTCGTGACTGAGGTCATATCCATAGTCCTTCTGGTGATATTCTTCGTGGTGAGAAATCTGCCGGTCTGGCCGTTATATTAAAAAGAGCCTTTAAGCTTATGACTTAAAGGCTCTTTTGTTATTCGGGAAGGGATACTGAAATCTTTGATTCAATATAGTCCCATAGCTTTCTTGACAGTCAGCACACGGAGCACGCTCTCATCCAGACGCTCCTCGGAGATGTCTCCGCTTTCAACAGCCTTGCACAATGCATCAACAGCTTCGGCAAGGTCTTCCGGAAGGAGTATCATATCCACTCCGGCTTTTATGGAAGCCACGGCAGCCTCTCCTGAGGCGTATTTGCCGGTTATAGCCTCGTTGTTCATGGCACCGCTTACAATTACACCCCCGAAGTCAAGATCGCTTCTGATGCATCCTACGGCCTTCTGAGACAGATCTGCCGGAAGTCCGTCACCGAATCCTGAGACTCTCTGGTGTCCCATGCAGATAAAGCTTACGCCTTCATCAACGGCTGCTTTGAAGGGGACGAATTCTACGGCTCTCAGCTGCTTGAGCGTTCTGCCGGAGCGCTTATCCGTGCCGGGGAAGTTTCCGACGGCAGAATATACTCCCGAATCCTTAAGGCCGCTTACCATGCTCTTTACAAGCTCGGCAGCGATATGCTCATCTGAGCTGTATCCGCCGCTGAGATCGGCATTCGGTGCAAGGTTGAGCCTGAAGCCCAGCTTGAGCAGCTCATTGCCCATAGTCTTTCCTATATCGTAAACGTGCTCCGGATCGTTTTCTTTTCCGTAGACTGACGGCTCATAGAAGCCTGTAGTCAGGAGCTTCTCCGATACTGGGGAGGCATTCTTGCCGCCCTGCTCACTGACAGATACCATAGTGCCGATACCGCAGGACTGCTCGAAGTATATCGTCATATTTATAAGCATCGCCGAAAGCTGCTTTTTAGAAGTGAGGTTGCTGCCGTTGAATATCACTCCTCCTACGGGGGTATCAGCGATAGTGCGCTTCATAGTGGTATTGGCATCGGTGGCGTTCTTTACGCCTGTAAGCTGATCCGGTGAAGCGATGAAAAGCTGAGAGACCTTCTGCCGGAGAGTGAGTTTGCTGAGCTGCTTTTCCGGGGATATGCCTGCGTAGGTGGTGGTGACAGCGGTAGTAGTCACTGTCGGAGGCACAGTCCTCCTTGCTGTAGTGACAGTGGAGGTATGAGCCGAGGTGCTGGCAGCGGTAGTGATCGGAGCTGTGTGAACCGAGGTGCCTGAAGCAGTGTCCTCATCCGCCGCAGCAGTTGTGCTGCGGATGATGATCCTGGTCTGGAGCGGAGCAGTTGTTTGCTCTGCGGCAGTAGTTACAGTTCGTATCGCCGGCGGAGCAGGAGCTGCTGAGGCGACATACACCCTGCCTCTTCTGACTGCGGTGGTAGTCTGCGTGTACAGCTCAGGTTCGTATATGATCCTGGTGGTGTCAGGTTCTGCTTCCTCATAGTCATTGTACTCGTCCTGGAACTCCTCGGACTGAGTAGTAGGAGCGACTTCAACTATACCGTCGGGCATACTTTCGTCGCTGTTGGCAGTTCTGCCGCATCCTGCAAGCATGACGCAGCTCATAAGAGTGAGGCCAAGCCTCTTAAGCGTGTTCATAGGGACTCCTCCTTTAACAAAAAGGGAAAAGTTATGTTTAGCAGCTCTCCGAGGAAGTCAGCACTGCCGTCAAAGAGCTTCTTTTATGGCGTTTTTGGCTTTTGAGACTATAGTTTTGTCATTTTCGTATGAGAGTATATTTGCTGCGTAGGATATATCCACCCAGCGTATTTCGGCGATCTCGTCCTCCTGTGGGACGAAATCCACGTTTTTGGCTTTGGCAAGGAAGTAGACTACTACTTTCATAGTGTCCTTCTTAGGGGAATAGGTAACGGTCTCACGGAATGTGGGATCTATGATAACATCGATGGAAGTTTCCTCCATTATCTCACGGCGAGCGGTCTCGACCTCAGTTTCGCCGGCCTCCACATGGCCTTTCGGGAAGGACCAGTGTCCGCTGTTGATATGCTTAATGAGGAGGATCTCGGTGTTCCCATGAAATTTACGGTACACTATTGCACCGCATGATTTCTCGTGAAGCATAAAATATCCTTTCTTGCCGCAGATACGGCATAATGAGGAAAGACTGAATAGACTTTCCATGTAGTTTCACAATAATTATAACATAATTTGTGAAATTTGTCCATAGCAAAGAGGATAAATTTTGATTACAGATTATTGTCATTCCGACATAAATTTACCCGATGCAACAATATCAGGCACTATTTGACAAATCCGGAAAGATGATATATAATTGTTACTTAGATTATAAGAGAATACAGGAGGATAATATAATGATATCCGAAGAATACAGGAAATATGAGATAATCGATGCTCATGCACATATTTTTCCGGAGAAGATAGCTGAAAATGCAACTGTCAATATCGGCCATTTCTATGAACTGCCTATGACAGGCTGCGGCATGAGCGATAAGCTTATAGAGAGCGGAAAAAAGATAGGAGTGTCACGCTATCTGGTCTGCTCCACAGCCACATCTCCAAGGCAGATAAGCTCTATAAACAGCTTCATTGCCGAGGAATGCAAGGCTCATCCTGAGTTTTACGGCTTTGGAACGACTCATGCGGATTCCGATGATATCGAAGCTGATATCATCCAGATAGAGGAACTTGGCCTTAACGGAGTGAAGCTTCATCCGGACTTCCAGAAGTTTGATGCGGATTCACCGGAGGCGTTCAAGATATATGAGATAATACAGGGCAGGCTGCCTTTGCTGATACACTGCGGAGACAACAGGTATGACTATTCAGCTCCGAAGAGGATAAGGGCGATACACGATAATTTTCCAAGACTTCAGCTCCTTGCTGCACATCTTGGCGGTTATCAGCGCTGGGACGAGGCTGAGGAGATACTTGCGGGACTTCAGAATGTACGCTTTGACGTCAGCAGTTCTTTGGCATTTTTAAGTCCGGAAAGGGCTGCCCATATGGTAAAGAAGTACGGCGTTGAAAATTGCTTCTTTGGTGTAGATTTCCCGATGTGGGGACACGAAGAGGAGTTCGAGCGTTTTCTTGCGTTGGGCTTTACGGAGAAGGAGAACCGCATGATACTTGCGGAAAATTTCAAGGAATTTCTGAAGATAAGATAAAAATAAAGGAGACCTCACGGAAGGTCTCCTTTTTGTTGTTATAAAGAATAAAGGACGCCGGAGGCGGCAAATAGGGGGAGTCCAGAGGGTCTGTGATCCTCTGGCAGGTGGGTGTGCGAGGGAGGGCAGAGCCCTCCCTGAAAAAGCAGTCCGGACAGCGAAGCGTATCCGGACGGACGCTCTGCTTATGTATCCTCCGGCTTGACCGGCGGTAAAATTTGCCGGTCAAGCCGGGGCAAAGCATAAGTGCACCGTCCGTACAGCATTGCTTCGCTCGCTGTACTACTTTTTTAGGGGGACGCTGTCCCCCTCGTTCACCCTCTGCCAAAGGGTTGCTCAACCCTTTGGAAACCCTTTTCCTGCCGCCCTCGGCGTTATTTCTTTTTATTCTTTCTGTAAATTATACCAAGTCCCTTTATAAGCAGATTGCTGTCAAGTATAACATCCTTCTTGCAAAGCGGCACTACCAGCTCAGAAAGTCCTCCCGTAGCAACAGCAGTACACTTGTCTCCCAGCTCCTCCTCTATACGCTCGATTATTCCGTCCAGCGCACAGGCATTGGAGTAAAGAAAGCCGCTCTTCATACAGTCTATGGTATTCGTACCGATTATATGTGCCGGTGCTTCAAAATTCACCTTCGGAAGCTGAGCTGTTCTTGTTATGAGTGCGTCTGCGGCAACAGCCATACCTGTCATTATCAGTCCGCCGCGGTAGTTCTTGTTCTTGTCTACAACGGAGACAGTGGTCGCTGTTCCCATATCTATTATTATAAGCGGTACCGGATACTGGTTTATAGCTGCAACAGCGTCAACAGCCTGATCACTGCCAAGCTGTGCAGGGTTGTCGATGAGGATATTCAGTCCGGTCTTAACTCCCGGGCCTGCCAGCATCACTTCAACATGGAAGAGCTTGCGTATCGCCTCCCGTACAGTATTTGTCACAGACGGAACTACAGACGACATGATCGCATCGTCTATGTCACCTATGTTGAAGCTGTTCATTTCAAGTATATTTTTAATGATAGCAGCATACTCTGCGGCAGTTGCATTGTGGTTGGTGGATATGCGCTCAAAGAGCACTACCTCGTCATTTTCATCCACACATCCGAAAACTATATTTGTATTTCCGATATCTACAGCTAAAAGCATTGTTGTTTACCTCCTGAGTCAGTTGATGGATAGGGGATATTTTTGCCGGGAAAACAATGTGTTTCTCCGGCACTCCTTGTTTTCCTCATCATCTATCCAAACTATTATAGCATATTTTGATGAAAAAAGCTATAGATTTTTTTATAAATATGTGGTATAATACTCCTGAGATATTTTTTTCGGGGAGGTACCGCCATGCTTAAAGGTAAAACCGTTCTTCTTGGAGTCTCCGGCTCTATCGCAGTCTATAAAATATGCAACCTTGCACGTATGCTCACAAAGCTGGGCGCTGATGTTCATGTTGCAATGACTCCTAATTCACTAAATTTTGTACACCCGCTCACCTTTGAGACACTCACCCAGAACAAGTGCCTTATAGATACCTTCGACCGCAATTTTGAGTACAGTGTCGAGCACGTTTCTATAGCAAAAAAGGCTGATGTGGTCATGATAGCTCCGGCTTCCGCAAATGTTATCGGCAAGATAGCAAACGGCATTGCCGATGATATGCTGACTACGACTGTTATGGCCTGTACCTGCAAGAAGATCATTGCTCCGGCTATGAACCATAATATGTTCCACAATCCTATTGTACAGGACAATATCGCAAAGCTGAAAAAATATGGCTATGAGATAATCGAGCCAGTGAAGGGAATGCTGGCAAACCGCGATATCGGCGACGGAAAGCTGCCGGACGAGGAGACGCTCCTTGAGTATATCGTCCGTGAAGCAGCCTTTGAAAAGGATCTTGCCGGAAAGAAGGTGCTGGTGACTGCCGGCGCTACCCGTGAGAGCATAGATCCTGTGCGCTTCATAACCAATCATTCAAGCGGAAAAATGGGATTCGCTGTTGCAAGAGCAGCTATGCTCCGTGGAGCAGAGGTAACTGTTGTTGCTGCTCATACAGATGTGGCTCCGCCCATGTTCGTGAACGTAGTTCCGGTAAAGTCGGCCGAGGATATGTTCAACGCAGTAAAAGAGCGGCTTGACGAGTGTGATTTTGTCATTAAGGCTGCTGCTGTGGCCGATTATACCCCCACAGAATATGTGGATTCAAAGATAAAGAAATCCGATGACGATATGAGCATCTCCCTTAAGAGGACAGAGGATATCCTCAAGTACATCGGAGAACACCGTCACTACGGCCAGATAGTCTGCGGCTTCTCAATGGAGACCGACAACGTTATCGGCAATTCAAAGAAGAAGCTTGCCTCAAAGAAGTGCGATATGATCTGCGCCAACTCCATAAAGCAGTCCGGAGCAGGCTTCGGTACTGATACCAATGTCATAACTATTATCACTGACGACCGCTGCGACGAGCTTGAAATGATGAGCAAATTCGATGCTGCAAATATCATTCTTGATAAAATGGCTGAGATTTCAAGAAAGAAGGGCGAAAACCCATGAAGGTAGCATTTTTTGATACAAAGAATTATGATATCCCCGGCTTTGAAGAGTACGGAAAAAAGAACGGCATGAAATTCAAGTTCTATGAGACTAAGCTCAACGAGGATACAGCTGCTCTGGCAAAGGGCTGCGAGGCTGTGTGCGTTTTCGTAAATGATACCGTTGACAAGAACGTTATCGATAAGCTCTGCGGCCTGGGCATAAAGATAATCGCCCTCCGCTGCGCCGGATATAACAATGTGGATATCGAATATGCAAAGGATAAGATCGCTGTTGTGAGAGTTCCGGCATATTCGCCATACGCTGTGGCAGAACACGCTATGGCATTGCTGCTTACTTCCATAAGACGCATACACAAGGCGTATATCCGCACCCGTGACTTCAACTTCTCCCTTAACGGCCTCACCGGCTTCGACCTCCACGGCAAGACTGTGGGTGTTGTGGGAACAGGTAAGATCGGACGGATCTTCATAGATATTTGCCGGGGATTCGGCATGAATGTTATTGCATATGATAAGTTCCCGGCTAAGGACAGCGGTATAGAATATGCGGAGCTGGAGGAGCTCTTCAGCCGCAGCGATATTATCTCCTTCCACTGTCCGCTGACTGAAGAGACATACCATATGGTAAGCAAGGAGACTATAGGCCAGCTCAAAAAGGGAGTTGTCCTGCTGAATACCTCAAGAGGCGCCCTCATTGACGCTGAGGCTCTTGTTGAAGGTATAAAATCAAGGCAGATAGGCGCTGCCTGCCTCGATGTATACGAGGAGGAAGGAGATGTGTTCTTCAACGATTTCTCCGGCCATATCATCGCCGATGATATCCTTGCAAGACTTATCTCCATGCCTAACGTTATTGTAACCTCACATCAGGCTTTCCTTACCGAGGAGGCTCTGAACAATATTGCTGAGACTACTGTTGCTAACCTCGTTGCGTTCTCTAAAGGCGAGAAGAGCGGCAACGAGCTCAATTAAGCATCGATCACGGTCGATATATATCAACTGTTCCTTGCGGAACTGAAAAAGGGGGGAAAGAAATGGCAAAATATGTGTGCGATGTATGCGGATGGGAGTATGACGAGGAGCTGGGCTCTCCTGAGAACGGTATTGCGCCCGGCACTAAGTTTGAGGATCTTCCTGAGGACTTTGAATGTCCACTCTGCGGCGTCGATAAAAGTCAGTTCTCAGAAGCATGATAATATGATAAAAAGCTGCCTTTTAAGTGCATTGCTTTCTTTGGCTGCTATATGTCAATTACTCGGGGAAAACCTTTCTGAGGAAAGGTTCTTCCCCGAACCCCTTTCCAAAGACTTTTAATCTAAATTTTCCCCCAGATAGGGCGCATGATAATAAAAAAGCCCATGTAGTAATTACATGGGTTGCGCCCTATCTGGGGGAAAATTTAAAACTGAAAGTTTTAGGAAGGGAGTTTGAGGGAGAACCCTTTTTCAAAAGGGTTCTCCCTCAATAACTAACGTATAGCAGCCAAAGAAAGCAATACGCTTAGAGGCAGCTTTTTTGTTACTGGCAGCTGAACACTGCGTCGATGACGCCTTTATACAGCTGGGCGGACTCGCTGGCGAAGCTGAAATTATGATCCTGTGGGTTCTGGATCTGCATTACGATTATGTAGGAGCCGCCGTTTGCACGGTAATTGGCGTAATTGGTATCTGACCAGCCGTTCTGGCCGTTATCGTTGTAATTCTTCAGGCAGCCTGTTATGTACAGGAAATCACCTGCGCCGGTCTCAGCGGTACCGGTCTTTGCGTAGAACTGATATCCGTCGGGGACATATACTCCCAGATTTCCGCCAACGCCTGCCATTCCGTCGAGGAGCCCCTGGCGGCATTCCGGAGGGATAGAGCCGATGACCTCTCCGGCCTGACTGCCGGATTCGACCACGTTTCCGAAGTCGTTTGTGTCCACCACGTTCCTTATAACGAAAGGCTTTACCATATCGCCGAATATCGCCTCACGTCCCAGTGCGGCAAGATATATGGGACAGGTGCGGACATATGACTGCCCGAAGGCACTTCGCCGCAGGTCGTCGTTGCAGTAGATCTCGATATTGTTTTCAATCGAGCCGAAATCGCAGTATATCTCATATCCCGGGCCGAAGTTGAATATAGTTCCAAGATCGTTGAGGACTGCCTCCTTGCCGATCTGATCGAAGGCTTTTGCGAAAAAGATGTTGCTTGAATTAGTGAATGCGGAATAAAGTGAGCGCTCGGCGATGGGATATGACCAGTTTGTATCGTGATCCCAGTTGACTATGGTCGCACCGTCGTCCACCCATGTACCGTCGTCATAGAGTGTTCTTATGCCGTGTTTATCCGCAAGCACCTCTGACATTATCTTGAAGCATGAGCCCGGAGGTGCGTTCTGGAAGGTCTTGTTGCAGAAGGCTCCCCAGCTCAGTGTATCGCCGTAATCCTTGTCCTGCTCATAGATATCGGGATCATATGAGGGATAGGAGACCTCTGAGAGTATGGAGCCGTCAGTTCTCATTACTACCACTGAGCCCACTATGTTCATATTCTGCATATACTGATATACTGCATTCTGAACATTTGCGTCCAGTGTAAGCTGTATGGAACGTCCCACATCCTCATTCCCGTTTACCGGGTCAGGGTTCTTGTCCCTGAGGGTATCCTCGAATGTGGCATCGAAGCCGGAGGATAGCTTGTTGAGGATATTCGCAAAGGCCACCTTATTGTCATCGTTGGTGAACCTCTCCTCGGAGCCGTCCTCACGCTGGCCGCTGTACATCAGCAGTTCGCCCTTGCAGTCGTAAAGATTGCCCTTGAGTATAGGCGTGGTCGTTGTGGTTGTAGTTGTCGTTGTTGTTACAGTTGTGGTGGTGACAGTGGTCTGCACCTCTTTATTTTCATCACTGCTGTCATTGCTGCCGCTGTCTTCGCCCTCTTGTCCGGAGGCTTTTTCGTCCATCCAGCCGGGTCTTTTTATTGATGACTCGTCTGCCTGCTTAACTTTTGAAGCGCAGGATGCGGAAGAGCTGAAGGTCATGACTGAGAGCAGCAAGGCAGCTATTCTTTTGCTCCTGATCGTCATATTGTTACCATCCTTGACGGAAACACACCGTCTGATATATTTTATGATTAAATTATACTCGCTTTTATATTTCCCGTCAACAGCTCATGGGCGATTTTTACATATATTTTGCAGATTGTATTCATTTTGTAACTAATGCTTTGTGTATTGGAAATACTGCCGGGATTATTTTGTCAGGAGCGCTGTGACTCCTCATATGCTGCCCGGACAGCCTTAGCAAGCTGATCTGCACATGAGGTAGGCTTTCTGCCGCAGGTATTGCCTGTCAGCTTCTCCTCTATCTGCTCAACTGTCCAGCCGTCTACCAGCTTTGATATTGCCTTGAGATTACCGTCGCAGCCTCCCAGGAACTTTATTCCTGTGATAACATTGCCTTCAATGTGGAAGCTGATCGTCTGAGCACAGACCATTTTTGTCTTATATGTGTAATCCATTATCATTACTCCTTGTTTTCATGCTTTGTATATGACCAGGCAGGTCACATTGTCCATGCCGCCGTTTTCCAGCGCTGCGTCGGCCAGTCTCGGTGCGATCTCCTCATCACATTCCGCCATAAGATCGGCAATGCCCTCATCTGTGACCATATCCGTAAGGCCGTCGCTGCAAAGCAGCAATGCTCCCTTGCTGAGATCCACCGGTTCGTATGACAGGGTTTTCATGCCGATACCGCGGGTATCAACTCCGAGAAATGAGGTTATCTTATGGGCATCCTCGCTCATTTTTGCCTCTTCCTCGGTATAGATATTGGCCTTGAGCTTTTTCATTGCCAGGGTCTGATCCTCGGATACCTGTCTGAGACCGCTTTCGGCGGAATAGTAGTATATGCGGCTGTCACCTATACTGAAGGCATAGGCCTGATCGCCGATTGTACATACCATTACCAGTGTACAGCCGCTGAGTTTGGCGTTCATCTCGTCCACCATTTTTACGATGCGGTCGTTAGCCTCGGAGGCAAATTTGTCTACAACATCCTTGAGCTCCTCGGCCGGGACAGAGTTTATGCTGTCCGCAGCTTCTGCAAGCGCTCTTGCTGCTATCTCAGAGGCTACGTCTCCGAACTGCTCGCCGCCCATTCCGTCAAATACCGCAAAGATGTATCTGTCCGAATGGCTGAGTACCTTGTAGCCGCAGAGGTTCTCTACTTCACGTATGCCGAGCTTGTCGGCATAGAAGTTGTCCTCGTTGACCTGACGGACCTTTCCCACATTTGAAGCTATGCTGACCAGCAGATCAGTTTTTCCGCCGGCTTCGAGCTTAACTGTTTTTTCTTCTGATAAAGCCATGATATCAGCCTCCGTCAAGAGTTCCTGTTGCGGAATTTAAGGCTTATGATGCTTATGAATATGCATACGACTGAAATGAGGATTATCATGCCCCATGCGGCAAGCATTGTTGCGGCTTCATAGTCGTACATATCTATATTTTCCCTTACGAAAGTGGGGAATACCTCGTTTATGCGTGAGGGGAGGCTCTTGTCGTTGTTGAGGTCGGATGAGCTGCCCAGTGCTGACATTCCCCATTTGCTGTATGTGATATTTGCTATAGCCTCAGACCAGCCTTCAAGCTTGAAGAGCACTCCGCACATTACGAGCTGGAGTATGAGCACGAAGGGCATTGCGGTCATGGCTACGTTGGGATTTGATGAAACGGACGATACCATGATACCCATTATATCCGCACCCCAGATGACCAGCAGCAGGGTTATGAAAGTCTCTACAACTGTCGGCATTATCACTCCGTCAGAGGGGAATTCGATGAACGCACAGCATATGGCCATAAGGCATATGGCCTGACACAGGCATACAAAGAAGTCGAAGAGTACATGGGACATGATGTATGAGCTTATATGGAGACCTGAACGGTACTCCGCAGCTATCGTGTTATGCTCCTTGCATATCCTCTGTATCGAGTTGAATATGCCCACCCATACCGCAGCGGAGACTATGGCGAAGAAGCCGGACTGTGTATCCTCAAAGGTCTTGTACATATTCTCGCCTACGATAGCACATACAAGGAATGAGATGACCGCAGCGATAACGATGAACTTCCAGTTCTTCTGGTTCATGAAAAGTCTGAAATTCTTCTTGAAATATACGCTCAGCTGAGCTAATCTTTTATTCTTCATATCAACCTCTCCTTGTCATCTCAAATTTGCGGATAAACTCGTCTGCACGACCCTTGCCGCCCTCATAGTTTATCTCCATGACTATCTCACTGAGTTTATTTACGCCGAAGAAACTGTAGGCGTTGGCAACGTCTCCGTAGTAGGCAAGGTGGCCTACCTCGTCTGACTGGCTCTTTGCAAGGACTATGACCTTGGTGTAGAGGTCTGCTGCATCATCGGGAGCGTGGGAGATTACCGCAATGGCTTCTCCGGTCTCCGTACAGGATTTCAGCGTCTTCATAAGCTCCACACGGGTAGCAAAGTCCATACCGGAGTCAGGCTCGTCCAGGATGAATACCTCCTGATCCAGAACGGATCCGAGAGCGACCTCAGCACGTTTCTTCTGGCCTCCTGAGAGGTTCTTTATGAATCTGTCCCTGAGACTGTTGAGCATTAGTCTGTTGAAAACATCCCTGATACGCATTTCTATCTCCTGCTGGGTATAGTCTCCTGCAAGCATGGATGTAGCCATATCATGGACTGTATGATAGACAGTGTCCTCGTCTCGGGTAGTAGGGAACTGTGGGACAAGTCCCACCTTGTTCTTGAGCATCTTGAAGTTCTTATAGAGATCCATTCCGCCGAAAAGGACCTGTCCTGTGGCATGAACGCCGGACTGGCTGATCCTTCCTCTGAGGGCGTTGATGAATGTGGTCTTGCCGGCTCCTGAGCCGCCGAGGATGAGTATGAAATCTCCTGATTCAACATCAAGGCGGATATCCCTGAGCAGGTCTCTCTTCCGGAAGATACCGGCAGTAGTAGCTCTCTGGATATTAACGTTCATAATGACCTGTCTGCGGTCCGGAGTCATCTTCTGCGGTTTCGGCTGGACCGCGTTGAATATGATCTCATCTTCAAGGAATATCAGGGTGGTATTGGCTATCCTGATAACATCGAAGGGATCGAGGAGCCTTTCGCCACTTATAGCTATCTTGTTTACGGCAACTCCGTTTGTGCTGCCGTTATCTACGATCTTCCAGCGTCCGTCCGGCATGGCTACCAGTGAAGCATGGTTCCTTGACGCCATGAAGTCGGAGAGGGAGATTCCGCTGTTGATATTTCTTCCGATAGGGACGATATTCTGTCCTCTCAGAGAATAGCGGTTCCACTTGTCGTCTGTGTTGAAGGAGGTGCTGAATATTGCCACAACAGCCTCAGGATGGGGCTCGTTCAGGTTCCTTCTGTCTATACGGAGAACGTCTCCGTCCTGGAGCCTTACTGCCTTTGAGCCTCTTTCGTTGAGCTGTGCCAGCTTTACACCGTTATAGTATGTGCCGTTGAGACTGTTATTATCACGATAGTGATAGCCTCCGTCGGCAAAAATGAAGTCGCCGTGGTCACGGGAGGCTATGCATGAGCGCAGCTTTATGTCGCACAGACTGCCGGTAACGTCTCTTCCCATTTTCATGTCGCCTTCAAGTGTGACTACCCTTACAGCGTCATTTGGTTCAAGGAGGAGAAGTGTAGCCGGCTTGGGCGGAAGAGGCCTGTAGTAAATAGTTTTATTGTCCATAGCGCTCACCTCACTGCCACTCGCAGATGAAGCCCATATCGCTTACATCTCCGCCGTCACCGTTATTCGGGAAATCGGCCCAGCTGCCACTGACTATGTCGATAGTGCCAAGTTCGCTGAAGGCTTCCATATTCATCATCATTGCGTAGTAGCTCTTGTCCTGCATCTCAGCCGGGAATTTGTATACCTCGCCGTCATAGCCTTCAAAGTTTGCCCAGTCTGTGAAATCAAAGTCGGTGCCGTCTGTCCAGTACCAGGTATCCATATCGTCCTTGACACGGTAAGCGCCTATCCATACGCCGAATTCAGACTTGTCTGAAGCGAGTTCCTCAATGAATTTCTGTTCGTCCTTGCTGTTTACAGAGACAAGGTGTCCGCCCTTTTCGACGCAGAACGCCTCAGCGTCCTTCCAGTTCATATGGGAATCAAAGTACATATAGTAGTGTCCGTCGAATTCCTCTGCATTCTCGGGATGATCGACAGAGTGCTTGCTGCTCTTGGAGCTGCCTTCATCACCGTCTCTGAGGAGGAAGAATGCACCAGCACCGCCTGCGCCTGCCAGCAGCACCAGTATTGTCAGCACAACAGGGAGCTTGCTCTTCTTCTTAGGAGCAGGAGCTGCTGCCTGGGGAGCTGCTCCGCCGGGATATGAGGGCTTGGATGCGAACTGTCCGTTCGGCATGGATGGAGCCTGACTGAACGGGTTCTGAGCAACGCTTCTGTTGAAGTTGTTGTGTACAGGCGGAACGCTGCCGGCTGACTGTCTGTTGAACGAAGATGCGTTGTTGTACGGGCTGTTCATGGAGTTTGTTGTGCTCATGGACGGGATGGCGGACGGATTGCCGGATGTGAAGCTGTAATTTCTCAGGTCGGCAAGGAACTCATCCATGCTTTGATATCTGTTTGCCGGATCATATGCACAGGCACGGAGGATTATCCTTCCGAACTCAGGAGAAGCATTTTTCGGCAGCGGCAGAGGTTCGCCGTTCATTCGCTTGTCTATAGCTTCCTCCGCAAGGCAGTTGTCCTCGAAGGGGAAACAGAAATCGTTCAGGAGCTGGTAAAGGCATATACCGAAGGAGTATATGTCTGCCTGCTTTGTATAGGTGTTGTCGACACTCTGTTTAGCCTTGTATATCTCAGGAGCGATATATCCCTCTGTACCGGCAAATGAACGTGCAGCAACAGTAGATTTGGAAATGTTGAAGTCACCCAGCTTGTATGTACCGTCATCGGAAACAAAGAAGTTTGCGGGTTTAACATCACGGTGGATAACGCCCTGCTTATGGGCAGCCTGTATACCGCTGCCTATCTCCATAGCCAGCTTGAGCACATTAGCCTCGGAGCAGTTGAAGCCGCCGCGCTTTACCAGATCCTGAAGGCAGGTCAGATACTCCATTCGTATCAGCAGCACATAGCCTTCGGTATTCTCCAGCTTTACTATATTCTCATCCTCGTATCCCACGATATAAGGACATTTTTTCAGCTTATACATTATGCTGGTCTCGTTTACTGCGGCCTGACGCTTTTTCTCAAGGATAGAAGCACGCTTTTCAGGATCGGTGTAAAGCACATCCTCAAGCGTGATCGGCTCCACTTTAAGAGCCGAAACGTCAGTACGGTTCTCACGCTTTGCCTCTATACGGTAGACAACGCCTGAAGCTCCTGAACCGAGCTCGCCCACAATATACCAGTTATCCCACAAGGGCTGCTTTATCTCTGCCATAATAGCCTTGAAATCAGCCATATGAGCACCTCCAGTTTAACATAATCGATCGTCCCGTTTTTCTGTGAAATTCTTTTATTGTTGGGTGACGTTTGCTGCGTTGCCGGGACTTAAAATAATCAATACCATTATATCATATAATAAATGTCAAATCAAGAAGAAAAATAAACAAAAGAGAGGCTTTTAGCAAATGGAGAATTGAAAATGCGGAACGGGTCTGCCGTTGTGTCAGTTTTGCAGTGATAGTCTGTCCTCGGCTCCGGATAATGCATCGGCTGTAACGGCCGGCGGGAGACGTTTTCCGGAATACTTGATTTAACCGGAAAAATATGTTATAATAATACAATATTCAAAAGCGATACCGTTCTTCCGGATGAGAGGAGGAGATGTTCCCTCAGTCCGGAGAGCTAAGATCAACTCCGTTTTAAGCGGAGCTTTATTAAGGTGCGATATGAATGATATACATAAACTGATCCGTGACCAGATACAGGAGCCCCTATGGGACAATTGGTACATAAAAGAACAGATAGGCAGCGGAGCTTCAAGTGTAGTCTACCGCATTGAGGCAAGACGAGAGAACCGTATAGATGTTTCCGCTCTGAAAATAGAGCCCATCGTTGCTGATGAAGCTGTTTACGTTGATGAGGAAAGACGCAGGGACTATCTCGAAAAGAAGCGTATCGAGGCTGAGAACGAGACTACCATAATGTATAAGCTAAGGAGCTCGCCCAATATCGTGCTCTACGAGGACGAGACCATTAAGCCCTTTATACATGAAGGCCGCCAGATAGGCTACTATATGCTGATACGCATGGAGTACCTTACCTGCCTGCAAAAGCTTATGAAGGAGCGCAGGTTCGACTGCTCACAGCGGAATGTGCTCAGGCTCGCCATAGATATCGGCAGCGGTATCAAGGCTGCCCATGATCTCGGCGTTATACACCGTGATATAAAGCCCGGAAATTTCTTTGTTTCCGATTCCGGAACGTATAAGCTGGGCGATTTCAATATCTCCAAGAAGTCTGTGTCAGCACGTTCGTTTGCCGGTACAGAAGGATATATCGCTCCGGAGATATACTATGCACGCTATGGCTCGGACGGCTATACGAAGCAGGCGGATATCTATTCTTTCGGAATCGCTCTGTACTGCCTGATGAACGACTATCAGTTCCCCTTCGGAGACGTATGTCTGCCGGAGGAGGCCATAGAAAGGCGGATGAACGGAGAAAATCTTCCGCCGCCGAAGAACGCCTCTGCCGGATTTGCCGGCATTATCCTCAAGGCCTGCGCTTTCAATACCAATGACAGATATCAGCGCATGAGCGATATGCTCGATGACCTTAAGGCTCTTGAAAAGGGAAACGCTCCTGCTGTACAGTCAGGTAATGGGTTTGCCGATATGGTAACGCCTGTAGGTGCTAATGCGTATAATACTCAGCCGCAGAGCCCGTATCAGGCTCCCGTGAACAATAACGTACCTCAGCCGCCTCCTGCTCAATACGTGCAGGCGAATATGGGCTACGGTACGACTTACGGTCAGCCTGCACAGCCTCAGTACCGCAAGACCTCCTATGAGCCTGAAAAAGAACGCTCCGGAACAGCTCTGAAGGTTCTGCTGGCGGTTGCACTGGTGCTGGTTCTGGCAGTTTTAGGCCTGATAATCTTCTTTCTTGTCCGTGAGGAGGATGACGGCGGACACAGCAGCTCCTCATCTTCAAAGGTGAAGCCGGTGGTAACGACTACAGTTCAGACTACCGAAGCGGAGACAACGACAACTACTACTGTGACGACTACTGCTGAGACTACCACTGTTGTTACAACTACCCGTGATACAAGGGTGGAATTCCTTCAGAACAGCTTTGAACTGAATGTGGGAGATACTGCTGTTGCCCAGATAAAGCACTATCCCGCAGGCTCCAATGCTGATGATGAGATATGGCGCTCCACCGATCCTTCAGTGGCAAAGGTGGATGATTACGGCTTCATCACCGCAGTAGGACCAGGAACCTGCGAGATCATAGTCTCAATGGAGAATAACCCTCCGGCAGAAGGCCGTATCGATATCAATGTCAAGCAGGATGTGACCTGGCCGGAACAGGGCGGAGGCACCGACAGCGGCGCTTCGAATATCGCCAACGGAGGATATGTCTGCACGGACGGGGATAAAATATACTATTCCGATGCGTCAAAGCTTTATTCAGTAAAGAACGGCCGCTCCACTGTTATCGGCAATTATGATGCCCACTACATGAACATGGTCGGCAATGAAATCTATCTCTGCAACGGTGCGGCTGATAACTGCATATGTGTCATTAAGAGAGACGGCTCTGATTTCAGAGTGCTGCGGAATAATTACTGCTATGAGCTGACATATTATGACGGCTGGCTTTACTTCTCGGAGGTGGACGGCAATACCAACTACATATGCCGCATGAAGCCGGATGGTTCCGAATATTCAAGGCTGCGGCAGGTGAAGGCGTGGTATATGTGCGTATACGCCGGAAATATATACTACGTCAACTATGATAACAATTATTCGCTGGATGTTATGTCAGTTTCGGGCGAAAACAATTCGACCCTCGTATACTTCCAGACCAGCGATCTCTGTATAGCAGGAGGAAGACTGTATTATTCCTCTGACAGGAATCTGCGCTGGCTTTACTCCATTAATCTGGACGGAACGGATTTGAAGCTGGTAAGGAGCGAGTATACCAAGCATACGAATATAATGGGAGACAATATCTATTTTACCGATTCCAGCGATCATCTTGTGGTTATGGGACTGAACGGCAATTCCAGCAAAGTATATTCTGAGTTGGGATATATCTCCTTCCCGGTAATGACCGGCTCAACGCTTTTCACCAGAGGACAGAACGGCGAGACCAATATTTTCAGTCTTGAATAAGAAGAAGCCGCAGCAATGCGGCTTCTTTGATATTATACAACGCTAAAGGCGGCAAATTTTACCGCCGGTCAAGCCGGGGGATACATAAGCAGAGCGTCCGTCCGGATACGCTTCGCTGTCCGGACTGCTTTTTAAGGGGGACGCTGTCCCCCCTCGGACACCCCCTGCCAAAGGAATATCATCCCTCTGGACTCCTATTATTTGCCGCCTCCGGCGTTCTTTATTCTTTCTTAAAACAACACAAGCGACCGAAGGATATCTCCGGTCGCTTATGCCTTTTTAGGGTGGTTTATATGAAAATTGAAGATTTCATTATCATCAGCAGTTCTTTCCTGCTATGGTTTATATTATATAGGCCAATTATGTACATTCTGTGATAGTTAGGAGAAACCATTGAAAAAGTCTGGTTCACAAAACTGTCGTATATCTGCGAAAAGTGTGCCGAAATGTGACCGGGACTATTGACAAATCCATAATATTATGGCATAATTTATAATGTATAGTTATGTATACTCGTGAGGTACAGCCTTAAGGCTGAATATTATTGAGAGGAGAGTATTGCTATGCTTAAAAAAATCACAAGCGGCCTTGTTTCAGCTGTTATGCTGGCAGGATCGCTGGGGACTGTCGGCAAAGTTTCAGCACCTCTGACGATAAATGCTGCAACACCGGAGTTCAACTACGCAGACGCACTGGATAAATCTCTGTACTTCTATGAGGTACAGCAGGCAGGACCTCTGCCCGACTGGAACCGTGTTGAGTGGAGAACAGATTCCACTATGCAGGATCCCGTTCTCGGCGGCTGGTACGATGCAGGTGACCATGTAAAGTTCAATCTTCCTATGGCTTATTCAGCTTCTATGCTGGCATGGGGACTTTATCAGTATCCTGACGGTGTTGAAAAGGCGGGACTGAAAACAACATATGAGAACAATCTTGAATTCGTTCTTGACTACTTTGTTGACTGTGATAAGGGCACCGAGGTAGTTTATCAGGTAGGTATCGGTAAGCATGACCATACATGGTGGGGCCCCGTCGAGCTGCTTGAGTACGGCATGGAGGATAATTCCCATTCAGTTGCCGAGTCCCGTGCAGCTCTGAAAGGATCAAAGGGCTGCTGTGCAGTTATCGGCGAAATGGCTGCCGCTCTGGCATCGGGTGCAGCTGCACTTGACGGCACTATCTCAGCTTCAAAGAAGGCTGATTACCTCAAGCACGCAAAAAGTATGTACGAGTTGGCTAAGGCATCTCCCAGCGACGAGGTATACAATGACAGCGACGCACAGGGCTTCTACAGATCGAGCCATTGCTACGATCAGCTTTTCTACGCTGCAAACTGGCTGTATATCGCAACAGGAGACGCTTCCTATCTTGACGAAGCAAAGAGCTTCATGCCAAAGCTGGACAGAATGCGCGGCGAGGGGGATGTTATCGCCTATGGCTGGAGCCACTGCTGGGACGATAACCTTCAGGGAGCCATGCTGCTCTACGCTATAAATACAAATGACGCTGACGCTATCAAGCACGTTAAGAAGCACTGTGACCGCTGGGTAAACGGCGATGAAGCTAAGAAGACTCCGGGCGGACTTCGATGGCTGAGCAACTGGGGATGCCTCAGATATGCTAACACAGCTGCCTTTATTGCAACAGTCGCAGCTGATACAGTCCTCAAGTCAGAGGCTGCAACTTACACAGATTTCGCAGAGACACAGCTGAATTATGCTCTGGGTGACAACCCGAACAAACAGAGCTATCTCATAGGCTTCGGTGATAAGTATCCTCAGAATCCCCACCACCGTACATCTCACGGCTCGTGGAAGAATGATCTGGCTGTTCCGGGATATGCTCGTCATATTCTCTACGGCGCTCTTGTAGGCGGTCCAAACGAGGATGGCTCATATACCGATAACCGTCAGGACTTCATCAACAACGAGGTTGCTACAGACTATAACGCTGGCTTTACTGCTATGCTTTGTAAGATGATCGACAAGTACGGCGGTACAAAGGATCCTTCTTTCCCGCCTAAGGAAGCACATGACGGCCCTGAGTTCTATGTTGAGGTGCTCTCAAAGGGCAGCGATGCCAGTGGACAGACAGTAAGTTTCAAGATGACGAACCACTCTGCATGGCCTGCAAGAGTCCAGGATAATCTTTCATTCAGATATTTCATGGATCTCAGCGAGGTAATTGCAGCAGGCAAGAAACCTGAGGATCTGGTGATCCGCTGCGATCGTGATCAGGCAGGTATGTACTCAGGCAAGGGCTACAAGCCTGCTGAGATATCCAAGCCTATCCAATACAGCGGCAATATCTACTACATCGAGGTCAAATTCCCCGACGGTCGTGTAGTTCTTCCTATCTCGGAGGGACAGCAGCAGTGTGAAGAGCTCATAGCATTTGTAATGCCCGATTACGGCAGCGGCTGGGATTCCTCCAACGACTTCTCTGCAAAGGCACTTGGCAAGACCACAACAGATGCATCCGGTGCTGCAGTTGGCGTTATTTCACCCTATGTTCCTGTATACATTAACGGCAAGCTCTACTACGGATATGAGCCCGACGGCACTTATGCTGACGGTATGGGCGGCGATTCCGATGAGCCGAAGGTAACTACTACCACCACAACTACTACAAAGAAGATCACAACAACTACCACAACTACAACAGCTCCTTCTCCCGAGCCTACAACGACAACCACAACTCCTCCTGTTGTAAAGGACAGAGTATGGGGCGATGCAGACTGTGACGGCAATGTTAAGATGAACGATGCTGTTCTTATCATGCAGTCTATATCCAACGCTGACAGATACGGCGTTGATTCCACTGAAAAGGGACATATCACCGAAGAGGGTCAGCTTAATGCCAATGTTTATGAGAACAGCACCAGCGGCGTTACTCCGCAGGACGCTCTCTACATCCAGAAGTGGCTGCTGAAGATGTTCCCGTCGCTTGATCCGAAGGATTTTGTGAAGATATAAGACAGGGAAAGAACTGAGGTTTTTTCCGGTTATAAAAATTTTGCCCCGAAGCAATCAGCGATCGCTTCGGGGCATTGTATTTTCTGAGAAAAAATTTCGTTTCGCTTTATAGGTATTTCTCGATAGTGCCTTGTTCGATAACTTCTTTTCCGAACAGAGTTATTGCCTGTTTCGGACAGGTGTTGACGCATCTGTAGCATTGGGTGCATTTATCTGAAGGTACGGCCTTGCCTTCCAGAAGCTTGATGTTCTTCATGGGGCACAGCTTTTCACATTTGCCGCAGCCTATGCATTTGTCTGCATTTATACTGAGCCTGTCTGAGTTTTTTTTTGCATTGTTTCCGAAATACAGCCTTTGTCCGAACAGACCTGCAAGCATATCCAGAGTTCCGAGCCCATCCTTTGTCGGGTTGTGGTCTTTGAAACGTCTTGCAGATTTTTTTATCTTGATTTCGGCCTGCTTTATTATTTCACGGTTTTTCTCCATAGAACGCTTCAGGACTTTTTCGTCACAGATGCTGTCAGGCATTTTCAGGTGGAGGCCTCCGATGATACGTGCTCCGTATTTCTTTAACAGCCTGCCAAGACAGCCGGCTCCGTCTCCGCTGAATAAGGCCATTGTGGCTATAACAAAGACATATTTGTTCTTCCACAGTTCCTTGTTGTCGGTTATATAATCCTGCACGATCTTCGGTACAGCGCTGTATTGTACGGGGTATGCGAATATGATTGTCTTGCTTTTTCTTATCAGATCAGTTGCATTTTTATCTTCAATTGAACAGACATTTTTTGTATTCAGTTCTTTGCAGAAAGTTTCCGCAGCATAGCGTGAATTGCCTGTACCGCTGAAATAGATTCCTGTTATCATATTGATTTCTCCTGTATCCGAAATAATTACTTATATACCAGAAATACCATTGTCACAAATTCTTGTAACTGTGCGTTTATTTATTTAGGTCGATGACCTTTTCTCTGAGGAGAGTGAGGTCGAAGGCATCGAGGTGGCCGGAATCGTCCATATCCGCATTTTTTACTGCCTTATCCTGAGCGAGGATGAAGTCTCCAAGCAGGAACTGCTGGAGCACTACCACATCGGCGATATTCACCTTGCCGTCAGTGTTCACATCGCCCTTCACATTTTCAGGCTTAGGATCCGGATCTGTTTTTATCTCTTCCATGCTGGGCTCTCCGTCGCCCCACCAGTCCCAGCGGTTTGCTGTACGGTAAGGAGCGGCAGCGCCGGATTCTGTCCATGTGAAGACATTGTCGTAGAGGTGGCCGTCATTATAGTAGAACTGAGCCATGGCGCATATCTCATCGGCATATGTCCTGTAAGCACCATCGTCCTCGGCCTTGTTGCACCAACCGGTATTGAAGCCTTTAAGGCAGTTCCTTATTACCTCATAGCCGGTGAGATTCTCCCTGTTTATGCATATCTCGGCAAAATGGAGTATCTTTCTGATACCCATATGATTGGAGACTATAGCGTCGTAGAAGTTGGCCTCGTTGAAGGTGTACTGGTACATTTCAGGGACGTTGTCCTCCTTGTCGAAGGTGGGGTTACAGTCGGCAAATGCGGTAACGGCAGTCTGCATGGTGCCGTATGCATGGGCAGGATTTACTCCGAAGCCGTCTGTTTCGGCAGTTTCTACATCGGCACCGTCACCGTTGCCGCCGAGAGTGGATTCTCTTGTGCCGAGACCGAGAAAAAGAGCGTATACCTTTTCACGTTCAGTCTGGCCTATGCGCTTGGATATGAGATCCCAGTGCTCGTCTATCTCCTTATAGAGGGCGTATTTTACCTCCTGAACGGTCATTTTGTGGTTTATCGCACGTATCTCTGATGTTGAGGCGTCTTCTGGAGTGTTCCTCTCGCCGAAATTGAAGGGATTTCCCACGCCTTCCTTCTGTACGTCACGGGATGTATCGTGTGCAGGGGCACATTCCGAGCCTGCGTAGTTCCATTCGTCAGCAGCGGCCTGCATAGGAGCCGGAGCGTAGACCGGTACTGCTGAAAACAGCATCGCAGCAGCAAGCACTGCACAAAGTCTTTTTGATCGCATAATCTTCACCTCAGAAATTTGAACCGTTCCAGCCCCAGTTGTCGATCTCGGAGTATTTCACGTAGATACGATCCGAGGATATCCCGAGCTGATCGGTCAGTATGCCTGTGATATGGCTGGTGAGTGTAGTATAGGCGTTGTCGGAAGCACTTCCGAATATGCTGACCTCTACCATGGCTGCCGGAGCAGGATTGCCCTTGAACCAGAGGTTGCACTCAGGCTCAATGCCTACCATGAGCCAGCTCTCTGACTTTCCGGGGATAGCTGTTATAGCCTGTCCGAGCTGTGATTTGATGATCTCCATGTTTTCCGGAGAAGCGGCTGCGTTAGTTTTTACATTAATAAATGGCATGAAAAATACCTCCTGATTGTTTTTTATAATTATACCACGTATCATCTTCGATTGCAAGGCAATAATTGCGTTGTGGGAAGCCTTATGGTGCATAAAATATGCAGTGTCTTTTCGTATGTTGTGGCTATTGACAAACATAGTGAGCGGGGGTATAATTATATTGAGTTATTATAGCTCGATACAGAAAACGATATTTCTAAAATAAATTTAACAGTCATTCAACGGAGGATGTATGGAAATTATTATCGTAGGCTGCGGAAAGGTCGGCAGCGCTCTTGCGGAGGTGCTCAGCAATGAGCATAATGTTACCGTGATAGACAAAAAAGAAGACCTTATCAATACTGTCACAAATGATTTTGACGTAATGGGCATCGCAGGAAACTGTCTCCAGACCAGTGTGCTGGAGGAAGCTAACGTTGCAAAGGCAAATATATTCATTGCTGTTACGACTTCTGACGAGGTAAATATCCTTTCCTGCATGATCGCAAGAAGAATGGGCGCAAGACACTGTATAGCCCGTGTCCGCAGCCCCGAATTCGACAAGCAGCTTGTTTTCATGCGTGAAGAGCTGGGAATAAGTATGATGGTAAACCCGGACTATAATGCTGCCAATGAGATAGCAAAGGTGCTGCGCTATCCTGAGGCTATAAATATAGAATCCTTTGCCAAGGGACGAGTGGACCTGGCAGAGATACGTATAACGAGCGGAAGTATATTGGATAATATTGCCCTCAGTCAGCTTTCCCGCAGACTCAGGCTTGATGTGCTCATCTGTGCCGTGCAGAGAGGGGAGGAGCTCATTATCCCCAACGGCAACTTTATCCTGAAGGCCGGAGATAAGATCCACATGACCGCTTCACACAGCGCAATGGTCAAGTTCTTCAGGAGCATAAGCGCTGCTTACCGTGAGAAGAGAGTAAAATCCGCCGTTCTCATAGGAGGCGGAAGAGTGGCCTATCATCTGGCACAGCAGCTCATTGAAATGGGCGTAAAGGTAAAGATAATCGAGATCGATGAGAAGCGCTGTCTTGAGCTCAGCGAAAGACTGAACAAAGTGAATATATCCTGTGCCGACGGTACGGATCATGATATACTGGCGGAGGAGCGTGTGTATGACGCAGACGCGGTCGTAACCCTTACCGGAATAGATGAGGAGAATATCCTCCTCTCACTTCTTGCCAAGAACAACGGCGTTGAGAAGGTCGTTACAAAGGTAAACCGTATGTCGCTGATACAGCTTTCTGATACGCTGGATCTGGACAGTATCGTTTCACCGAAGTCGATCACTGTAAATCAGATATTACAGTACGTCCGTGCAAAGCAGAACTCACTGGGAAACAACGTCACAACTCTATACAGACTTGTTAATGACAGGCTTGAGGCAATGGAATTCGTTGTACGTGACAAGAAGGACTATGTCGATGTACCTCTGAAGAAGCTCAAGCTCAGAAGCGGTATCCTTATCGCAAGTATCGTAAGAGGCAATGAGCTCATCATCCCCAAGGGCGATGACTGCCTGAAGGTCAATGACAGCGTTGTGGTAGTTACTACAAGCAAGGGCTTACATGACCTGAGCAATATTTTTGATTAATAGGAGCTCGTTACCGGAATATGAATTACAGAATGATCGTGTATATCATGGGGCAGATATTCAAGGTCGTGGGACTCTTCATGCTGCTTCCTGTGCTTGTAGGTTTTATCTACGGAGAGGATCATGTGATCTTATCCTTTGGCGTACCTATACTTATATTAATGCTCATGGGCATTATCACAACTATCAAGAAACCAAAGAACAATTCCGTTTTTTCAATGGAGGGCTTTGTAAGCGTTGCGGCTTCGTGGATCGGCGTATCCATGATAGGAGCGCTGCCCTTCGTGATATCAGGTGAGATACCTGATTACCCGAGCGCTCTGTTTGAAACGGTATCAGGCTTTACTACCACCGGTGCCACTATACTCAGCGATATTGAGTCCATGTCAAGAGCAGCGCTGTTCTGGAGATCACTGACTCATTGGCTTGGCGGTATGGGAATACTGATGTTCGTGCTTGCCATAATGTCAAGCAACGATGCAAGGACTATGCATATGATGAGAGCGGAGTGCGCCGGCCCGAAGGTCGGCAGACTTGTCTCGAAATCAAGCTTCTCGGCAAGGATACTCTATGGCATATACATAGCTCTGACAGTTTCAGAAATGATATTGCTGCTCTGCTGCGGTATGCCGCTTTATGATGCAGTGATACACGCCTGCTCATCAGCCGGTACAGGAGGCTTCTCCATGTACGGCGACAGCATCGGCCACTATAACAGCCTTGCCATTGAAATGGTCATAGCTGTTTTCATACTCCTCTTCGGAGTGAATTTCAACCTCTATTATTATATGGTTATAAGGAAGTTCTCCCTTGCCTATAAGAATGAAGAGGTACGCTGGTATTTCGGAATAATCATTGCTGCCACCGGAGTTATAACAGTCAACATCATGCATCTGTACAGTAATTTCGGTCAGGCTCTCCGCCATGCCTTCTTTATGACGGCCTCCACCATAACTTCTACCGGATTCGCTACGGCGGATACGGCACAATGGCCGGTATTCTCCCAGACGCTGATGCTGCTCCTGATGTTTGTTGGATCATGTGCAGGTTCTACAGGCGGCGGAATGAAGGTGTCAAGAATACTTATTATAATAAAGTCGGGCATCAAGGAACTGAAATATATCATAAACCCCAGAGCTGTCGCTACTGTAAAAATGGACGGAAAGCCTGTGGAAAAAGGCGTCGTAAGAGGCGCAGCTTCTTATCTTGTATTATTTATCATGCTCATGTGTACATCGCTGCTGCTCATATCACTGGACAAGTATTCCATAGAGGAGTCGCTGTCAGCGGTAATAACCTGCATGAACAATATAGGCTTCGGTGTGGGACGTTTCGGACCTGCCGGCGGCTTCGGAGAGCTCTCCGCATTTTCAAAGATAGTGCTCTGCTTTGATATGCTTCTTGGCAGACTGGAGATCTATCCGGTAATTCTTCTGTTCTCTATTAAAAAGAGATAAATGGCATTATATCTGAAAACGGGAGGGTATTGAAATGAAGACTGGAACCAGACGCCTGCTCTCAGTATTGCTGAGCTTTATGGCGGCGATAATGTGCATTTCTGCTCCGGCGGCAAATGCTGTACAGGAGGGACTGAGAAAGGCTTCCAAGATGACGCTGGAGGTCGATAACGCTCAGGCCAATGCAGGCAAGGACGTACAGGTAGAGATCAAGGTCAGCAACAGCGTTTCGCTGAAAAGCATAAGCGGTCTTGCTCTTACTGTCGATGGAAATATAACTCCGAAGTCGGTGACTTCCAACGCCGGAGGCTCGGCTGACTATTCCGTAAGCGGAAACAAGATAAAGTTCAGCCTTTCAGGTCTCAGCAAGGTTGCCAACGGCGGAACTATATGCACAGTGACATACCATGTCAACGACGGAGTTGCACCGGGCTACTACAAGATCAATTGGGAAAACGAAGGACTTCTCGGCGCATCAGGCTATCTCAGTGACGGCAAGGTGTACTATCCTATGTTTGAGTACGGCTATATAAGAGTCGTGAACTATGATGTTACTCCTAAAACTACAACGACCACCACAACCACAACAACTACTACCACCACAACTACGACTACTACCAGAAAAACAACAACATCAACATCAACTTCTACTACTACCACAACAACTTCTACTACAACAACAACCACTACTACTACTACCACTACCACTACAACAACCACAACCACAACTACTACTGAGCCAACGACAAAGACCACTACTATCCCGGTAGTCTTATATCAGGGCGGTAAAGTGGAGATCAAGGAACTGCCCTTCAAAACTTCCTATAAAGTGGGCGATAGGCTCGATCTTGCCGGTGGTACATACAATGCTTCTGGAAATATGACTGTCAGCGGCGGCGGCTCTGCAAAAAGAGACTTTGAAAAGCTTCCCATGACGGTGGGGACTGACTTCACTGTAAGGTATCCCGAAACAGGCCCCGGAGCGGCCTGCCTTTTCTCAGCCTATACTGATACCTCTGAAGTGGATATGAACAGAGCAGGAGTATATCCGGTGTATGTCTGCATATCAAACGGTTATTCGCAGGATTCCCCGTCTTTCAGAGTGCTTGACAGGAGCACGTTCTACATATCAGTTGAAGCTGAGACTACTACTACAACAACTACTACCACAACTACAACTACCACCACAACAACAACTACCACAGTGTATACGACCACTGTGTTTGTTCAGTATGTGGAGGGTGAGGTAAAGATAATCAACCTGCCTGCAAAAACTTCCTATACAGTGGGAGAGAGGCTTGATCTTACAGGCGGCTCATTTACCGCTCAGGCAGATGTCATCGGCAGTGACGGCGGCGGAGTCAGCGGCTCGTCAGATGAGGTCTCTATGGCAGGAAATGGCAAATTCTTCTCTGTTCCATATTCCGGAACCGTCAGCAACTTCTATGCTTATGTTGATACCTCGGAGGTAGATATGAACCGACCGGGATTGTACCAGGTCTACGTCGGACTCTTAAGCTATAGACGTTATGAGACGCTTGACAAGAAGTACTTCTATATATCCGTTGAGGCGGAAACTACCACAACTACCACAAAGACTACTACCACGACAACTACGACTACTACTGCTTCAACAGCACCGCCTAAGGTATATCCCGAGGATGCAGTTATAACCTTTGACTTCGGCAGCCATGAGGCTAAGCCCGGAGATACTGTAGTTGTAAAGGTATGGGTAGAGGCAGGAATGAATCCGATCATAGCTATGGATCTGATATTTGCACAGGATCTGCCCATAAAGCTGATCGGTATAAGCGACACCTCACAGGCGTTCGACAGAGCAACGATACAGGGCAATACTGATCTGCCGGGCTGCAATTTCCAGTGCAAGGGAGATGACGGCGACGGTATCCTGGCTGATGAAGAAAAGCCGGTGTTCACTCTTATATACGAAGTGCCTGAGGATTGTCCAGACGGAGCTTATGAGATAGGCTTCGGCAGCAAATGCGAGGTATTCAACGACAATACCGCATGGACCTACAAGACAGACAAGATCAACGGCGTGATAAATGTCAAGTGCGATACTACTACCACCACTTCAACTACAACTACTACAACAACTACTACAACATCCACAACTACTACTTCAACAACAACTTCAACTACAACTACAACATCCACAACAACTACGACAACCACCACCACAACTACAACCACAACCACAACAACCACAACAACCACTACAACCACGACTACAACTACCACCACTACTACGACTACAACCACGACTACAACCACGACTACAACCACGACTACAACCACCACCACGACTACGACAACAACAACGACTACAACTACAACCACCACCACGACCACGACAACCACGACTACGACTACCACTACCACTACCACAACCAAGCCAACCCCCACTACAACACCAACAGCTACCACCAAGCCTGCTACAACAACAACAACTACTACTACAAACAAGCCGGCAACCACCACTACTACAACTCAGCCGCCGAAGGTCTATCCTGAGGATGC
>JAAYBK010000418.1 GCA_012718885.1 Ruminococcus sp.
GAAAGATGGAATAATGCAAGGCGGTCTTCGTTGGCCTTTACAGGCTGGCCTGAGTCAGGGACATCACCGGCGGCTTGCAATACAGGCTTTTCGTTCCATTTAGTGATAACTGTTCCGTCCTCTATGCCAAGCTTATTTACTGAGGCATCGGTGCAGACAGCGATCACCTCGCCGCTGTCAAGCTGTACCATTGACAGGCCGTAGTCATTAAATTCAAAGGCGGAGCTATATTTCTTTTCATCGTAATCTGTATTTACCATGACATGACCGTCGTGGAGCTCGTTGCAGAACATGGTCACAGCATCGGCAAATTTTGCAGGATCCTTTTCTTTTTCGGCCTCCTCCACCATTGGCATATATTTTGCTTCAAGTTCGGAGAAGTCGATATCTTTCCATTCCTTGAGCACATAGCTCCTGTCCAGTTCCTCTGCAAGAGCATGAAATGACTTTGTGTAGCTTTTGCGTGAGTAATTGTGTACATCCAAAGAGGTCAGGCAGAAATGTATTCCGAAGACGAGGGACAGCGCCCAGGTAATGGGAGCGAATACCTTATAGCCCTTTTCCAGCTCTGTACACAGCATCGGTATAAATGCGATCAGCGCTATAAGATACATGGGAGTGTAATTGGTCAGAAGCTCCGGAGCGCCTGCGACATATATCAGATAGTGTATCAAGGTAATGAAGAAAGGCAGAGCACAGAGCTCTTTCCAGCGCTTCATCCTGTCTGTATAATCACGCCAGCGGTGGTGCAGAACCGCAAGTATCAGTATCGTCACCAGAAGTGCAATACACCAGATGATCTGTATCTTATTTGCTTTTTCAAGCATAAAGAGAAGCGTGCCGAAAAAAGTTTTCATATAATGCCTCCGGTACCCTGTGATGTATTGTAGTTTACTTAATAATTATACATTAGCATTATTTATATGTCAACTTATTGCCGTGTTCGGGAGGAGAATCTGCCGCCAGGCCGGGAGGTATTAAAGCGGAGCAGCCGCCTTGTTCACATAAAAATAGCGTGACAGCTTTTGGCTGCCACGCTTTCTTCTTACGCCGCCGTTATGGCAGCATATCTCTCCGAGGAGAGTATTCTGTTCATTATTGTCTCAGGCGAACACTCTCCGCCTATGACCATATCGAATATCGCAGGTGAATAGCCTGATATCAGTGCTGCACCTGTTTCGGAACGATTAACGGGTACTGCGTCGCAGCGTGCGTTCACATTCCAGAATATGATCTCGGGCAGGATGTAGCCGTGATTATGATACAGCTTTCTCATAGCACGGAACAGCACATCGTTGTTTCCGCCTACGATACAGCGGTCGAACTGCATATCGGAGATGATGTATATCTTTGCAGGCATATCGCTTGCGGATACATTATTCCTTAATGCGGTCTTCAGTATCAGTGTGAATACTGCCTCCAGGTTGGTGTTGGCTATCTCGTTGAAGGTGCGGCAGTATCTCACCTTTTCAACGATATTGCTGCCCTTTATCTCGACAAGACGGGGAGTCTCCGAGAATGTGATGAAGTGGCCGGCAAATTCGCCTGTATTATGCTCGGCGAAGTATATTCCCAGGGACTGAGCTGCGTCTATGGGACGTATCCCGCCGCAGCCGCAGGTCATTGAGCCGGATCCGTCTATAACTGCTATGGCGTTTTCACGCTTTGAGGCATTCAGGTCAGGCATCGACTTCCATGCCGCATCCAGTGACATTATCTCCTCGGGAGAGATATTGCCTGCCATGGCAGCACGTACTATGTCGTAGGGGAACAGTCTGTCGGCGTTCATATGTGTCTCGCCGCTGTGTACCATGTTCAGGAATTCAGTGTAGCGCTCACCGTCGTTGCGGATAAACGCTCTTCTGTACTTGAACATAGCGCAGGAGGGCTGAGCCTCGTATCTGAATGTGTAGTCACGCTCACGGAGACGGTTCTCTATGATGTCGGTGTATCTGCGGAGCGAGGCCAGAGTCTTTCTGTATACACGCTCGCTCATGCCCAGCTTTGCAGCTATATGTCTGCCCATGTTCCGTGTCTCCTTTGAGGAGGTGTTGACGGAGGGCAGCCACTTTGCAAGCAGGGATGCAGGGCGGTTTGCGTTCATTGCTGCCATATCAGCGTTGAGCTGTGCTCTTATCACTGTTATCGCTGCATTTTCAAGGGGAGTTCCTATCAGCACGCAGAGGTCGTCGAAACGGCCGTATTCTGCGAACATGGGAATGTTCTTCTCCACTGCATGGGGCGCTGTCTTTACGAGAGCGGAGACTGCACAGCGGAAGAAGCGTCTCTCACCAAGGCCTCCTCTTGCATCACGTGCGAAGAAGATGATCTTCATTGTCTTGTCGGGATCCTCAGCGTAGGCTCTTGTTACAGCGGTCTCTATTTCCGCGGATGTGGAATTTCTCATAGCGCCGGCCTTGAAGAACATATCAAGGCAGAAGTAGCCTGATGAACGGAAAGCAGTACCGCCGTTCTCGGTGTATGTATAGTTTGATTCGTTCTTTAAAAAGTTAAGCATAGTTATACCTCTCTTTCAAGTCAGCTTTTTCCATACGCTTCCGCAGGGCAGGATTTGAACCTGCAAATAACCAATTCGCTTTTGCTGTTGCTGACTTATTGTCTGCTCGGCTCATTTTTTTCACAGTGCTTTTACCCGGAGGAAAGCTCTCTGCGCCCCAGAACAAATGCTGTAAGAGCCGAATTATCATTTTTGTGACAAGACGCACATTTTCATGTCCATAATATGAAATACTACCATTTGCTGTATGCGTCTTTGCAAGGCGTTTCTGATGATCCTACGTTAACGGCATAGTCATTTTTTGTTTGCTGTAAACGCCTTATATCTGCTGTGAGCAGAAGTGTTAAAGAGCCCGGCATCATGCCGGCAAGGCACACTTTATCTTGGAAGGATAATGATCATTGCTGTTTGTGCCTTAAACTTGTCACTTTTTGGGAGTTGAACCCGTTCTCGGATGAACTGCCTCTGTTTGCTGTAAGTGACGAAATATCAGCCCTTTATCACTCCTACTGTGAACAGTCTCTTTACAGGCTCTGTCAGCTCCTGCTGATTAGCCATAACATCGTTTATGTCCTTGTATGCAAATCTGGATTCCTCAGCAACGTCGGACTTATTGTTCTTTGCAAGTACGACCTGCTGTGCCTTTAAGTCCACCATTACTGATTCGACGGAGAACTTATCCAGAGCCGCTGTACGTGAATACGCTCTGCCTGCACCGTGGGAGGAGGACATAAAGCTGTCAGGACAGCCCTTTCCACGGACAATGTAGCTGTATGAGCCCATTGCTCCGGGGATTATTCCCATATCTCCCTCACGGGCACGGATAGCGCCCTTTCTGTGTACCCATACATTTCTGCCGAAGTGGTTCTCAAGTGCTGCATAGTTGTGGTGGCAGTTTATCTCGCCGGAGAACTTCGGAACAATACCTGTATGCTTTGTAACGTGCTTGGCAAATATCTCCTTGACCTTATCAAGCATTATACCACGGTTCTCGTATGCGAAATCCATGCAGAGCTGCATCCAGGCAAGATATCTCTTTCCTTCACCTGTATCAACAGGGAGGAAGGGCAGATTCCACTCGGCCGGCACCTGTGAGAACCATTTATCGTTCAGCTCGTGTGCGATCTTATTGAAATACTGGCCGACGATATTTCCGAAATGACGGCTGCCGGAATGGAGCATGATGCCGCACATTCCCTCATCGTCCTGCTGGAGCTCGATGAAATGGTTTCCGCCGCCGAGAGTACCGGCCTGGAAGTATCCCTCCTCTATCTGAGGGATGAGCTCCTTATCGGCCTCGTATCTGCCCATTTCTTCCTTGGCACGGTCAAGCACCTGAGATGTCTGAGCGGTCTTGTAATGGGCAAAGCCTGTAGGGATATTTCTCAGGATGTCGCCGCATATGGTCTGTACCAGGTCGCCGCTGCCTGTTATTGTATCACGGAGGAGCGATACCGGTATATTGGTCTGGATATAGGCCATTCCGCAGCCTATATCAACTCCCACCGCATTGGGTATCACCACATCCTCGCAGGCAATGACGCCGCCGATGGGCATTCCCTTTCCGGCATGGGTGTCGGGCATAAGTGCTATCCACTTATGTGCAAACGGGAGCTTTGCAAGGTGCTCCGCCTGTTCGATACATTTCTCACCGACAGCCTCGATATCTGTCTGCCATATCTTTATGGGGAGCATATTTTCATTCTTTTTGTAATGTACGAACATTTTCTTCACTTCTTTCCTTTAGCTTGATCTTAGTATATCACATGGTACGGAAATAATCATATAATTTTTTCTGCACACACTCGTTTCCTTATTGCAATGGCACGGATTTTCTGATAATATATAAATGTAGGAAGGAGTTGGAAATAATGGCAGGATTTTCTGAGCTTATCAAGAATTTCGACAAGACGAGAGACTATGTGCGTGATTTTTTTATTTATGGCTGTAAGATCAGAAGCGATTTTGACAGGAAAAGTATCCGTACCTACGGCGATGAAAAACGCCGTGTCGAAAGCTGGATGGGAGATTATATGCGCTATGACGATTCCGTTCATGGCAGAAGCGTCTCCATATCCGTGGACAGCGGACACATCCCTGAAAATCCTCTGTACAATGCCTATTATTCCAGAAGTTTCACGGACAATGATATCCGCCTGCATTTCCTCATCATGGATGTCCTAAATGACGGTGAGAGCCGCACTCTTAAAGAGATCGTTGACATACTGAACACGGATTACGCTCAGCTTTTCGATGAGCAGACCGTCCGCAACAAGCTTAGAGAGTATGTTGAAGAGGGGATAATAATTGCGGAGAAGTCCGGCAAGACGCTTTATTATTCGCTTTCGGCTGACAGGGCTGACGATTATATCAGCAGCTTCAGCGGCCTTGACGATGCGCTGAAGTTCTTCTCCGAAACACAGCATTTCGGCATCGTCGGCAACAGCATACTGAAAATGCTGGGGCTGAAAAATGATCTTTTCTTCATAAAGCACAACTACATAATGCACACGCTCGAGGATATTCTCATTCCCGAAGTGCTGACTGCTATGGACGAGAAACGCTATGTTTCTTTCGTGACATTTTCGGCAAGGAAACAGAAAGACAGTGGTGTGCTCGGTACTGAAAATCAGGTCGTGCCTATGAAGATACTGGTCTCAGTTCAGACCGGAAGGCGCTATCTTGCAGCATATATACCGGCACTGAAGAGGTTCTCTGCCTTTCGCTTCGATTACATGAAAACTGTGAAAAAAGGCGATGTCTGTGATGATTACGACAGCCTGAAAGTCAAATTCGACCGTAATATGTCCCGCTGCTTCGGAGTTTCATTCGGTATGCGCCGTGAGACCGGTACGGTTACGCCCATGAAGATAACCTTATATATCGATGAGGAAAATGAGCATTATGTACTTGAACGCCTTGAACGTGAGAAGCGCTGCTGCACCCTGGAAAAGACCGACGATCATCTTTATACACTGACAGCAGATGTGTTTGACCCGAATGAGCTCATGCACTGGGCGAAAACTTTTATCGGACGCATCGTCCGTATAGAGGGCGGTGCAGATACAGTCAGACGACGATTCTGCAGCGACATATCAAGAATGAACAGGATGTACGGCGGTGATTAATATGAACATATTCAGTGAGATATACGGCGCATATTTCCGCATTGCAGCAAGGCTTCTTGAAAACGAGGTCACTGACGAGAAAACAGTGCGTGAAACTGTGCAGAGTGAGGGCTTCCGGGATTCAGTGCTTTTTCTGCCGCAGAAGCTTATCCCCGGCAGCGAGGACTGGGGACTTTTCAGCCGTACTGCTGACGGGAACCTCAGGCGTATAACAAAAAATGCACCGGTGAAGGTGCTTACGGGATTGCAGAAAAGGTGGCTGAAAGCGAAACTGTCCGATCCGAGGATAAGACTGTTCATGGATGAGGACACGTTGTCTGCCTTGGAGGAAAGACTGGCCGGTGTAAGTCCTCTTTACAGGCAGGGACAGTTCGGCTTCACTGACCGTTTTTCTGACAGCGATGACTTTCTCAGCAAGGACTATATAAATAATTTCCGCAAAGTCCTTGATGCTGTTAAGCACAGAAAGATAATGTATATCGATTATGTTTCCGGTCATGGCAAAAGGATAAGCGGCAGGTTCGTGCTGCTGAAAATGGAATATTCACCCAAGAACGACAAATTCCGGGCATACTGCTATCTTCTTCGCAGCGGCAGGATCCGCAGCAGCGGTATCATAAACATCGGCCGTATAACCAGCATAACTGATACCGGCAGCGCCTTCCGGACTCCGGTATTTCTGGAGGAGTATTTTTCAAGCCGTAAATGCAGTTCTCCGGCGGTGATAAGAGTTACAAGGGAGCGGAACGGCGTTGAGCGTTTCATGCTGGAGTTTGCCTCCTATGAAAAGCATACCGTTCGTGACCTTGAAACAGGCCAATATACAGTAGAACTATGGTATGATGAGCAGGACGAAACAGAGCTGCTCATAAGACTGCTGAGTTTCGGCCCTATTATTGAGGTGCTAGCACCCAAGCACCTCAGAGCTAAGGCAGCTTCACGGATCCGCCGTCAGGCTGAACTGCTGGCGGAATACGGTGCTGAAAACGATGTCTGCATGGAGCTGCCGGAAGAAAAGCAGGGGCTTTGAATTACAGCAAGAAAATACTTGTATTATCCGGAAATATATGCTATAATAAAGAAGAAGCTGTCTGTATTTTTATATAAATTATCCGTTCTGATATTCAGCAGCGGACGCAGCTGCTTCTGAGAGGGTATAAGCTGCCATGCCTAAATGGCAGACAAGAAATCATAATAATAACAGGGAGGGTCTTATTATGAGCAAAAAAAGAACAATTACTAAAATTGCGGCTTTATTATCTGCGGTCGCTCTGACAGCAGGTATTCCGACAGCATTGCAGAAAAGCGTGATGACAGCCGCTCCGTTCACAGCCTATGCTGAGGAGGGAATTGAGGGCAAGTCCGGTCAGCTCACCTACAAGAAGTATTCAGATCATATCGAGATCACTACAAGCGATATGTCTGCAACATCAGTTGAGATCCCATCATCTATCGACGGATTGCCGGTAACAGTTATTGGAATCTATGCATTCAATGGTTCTTCCATTCAGAGCGTAAAGATCCCGGATACTGTTACAGAGATAGGACACTGGGCATTCTGTATGTGTGATAATCTGACTTCTGTTACTATACCTGACAGTGTACAGAAAATAGGTATACGTGCATTTGAACATTGCCCCAAGCTGACAACTGTTAATTTCCCGGATCATCTTATTGAAATGTCATCACTGGTATTTGATGATACTCCGTGGATAGAGGAACAGCGCAAGAAGGATCCGCTGGTCGTAGTCAACGGCGCTCTGATCGATGCTCAGGCAGCTAAGGGCGATATTGTCATCCCGTCAGGCATAAAGTATGTATCACCAAGTGCATTCGCAAGAAATAAGGATGTTACATCTGTTGTATTCCCTTCAAGTGTGGACAAGCTCTGTGACAATGTATTCTTCTATTGTGATAATCTTAAATCAGTAGAGCTCAATGGAGTAACTCTTATCGACAGTATGTCTTTTGCATACTGCAACAAGCTTACTGATCTGAAGATCTCCGGTAAGCTGACAAGCATTGACAGCAGGGCGTTTTGCGATGTAAACAGCACTTGTACAATAACATTCTACGGCAGCCAGTCTGCATGGAACAGTGTTCAGAAGCCTGACAATGATCCGTTCCTTTCAAGAGCAAATATGGTATTCGATGAGAGCCATGTTGAACCGGATATCATTCCCGGTGATGTGAACGCAGACGGCAAATTCGGTATCGCTGATCTCTTATATTTCCAGAAGTGGCTGCTTTCCGTTCCGGACATTGAGCTGAAGAACGGCATGGCAGGCGATCTCTGTCAGGATAACAAGCTTGATGCCTTTGATCTTACTCTTATGAGAGAGGCACTGATAAAAGATAAAAAGTATTGATAGCTTTATTGAGCTTGAGACAATAAAAAAACAGCCATAGGGAATTTTTCCTTATGGCTGCTTATTTTTATTATAGAAAGGCGTATTTCAGTATGAACAGAACTGTCAGAACATACATCAGTGGATGAACTTTATCCCGTTTTCCGCAGGCTAAGTTTATAACAGTGTATGATATGACTCCGAGGGCGATACCTTCGGATATGCTGTAGAACAGCGGCATCGCCATTATGCAGAGATATGCAGGTATGGCCTCTGTATAGTTCTTTTCGCTGAATCTGATGTCAGTAACAGAGCTGAACATCAGGAAGCCTACGATTATAAGTGCAGGCGCTGTGGCAAAATAGGGGATAGCTATGAATATAGGCGCAAAGAACATGGAGAGCAGGAAGAGGATCGCTGTTGTTATCGCAGTAAGTCCTGTTCTTCCTCCGGCTGCAACGCCTGAGGCGGACTCCACAAAGGTAGTCGTTGTGGAGGTTCCAAGAACTGCTCCGGCAGATGTTGCAACGGCGTCTGCTAAAAGAGCAGGCTTTATCTTTGGGAGCTTTCCGTTTTTGTCAAGCATTCCTGCCTTTGAGCTTACGCCTATGAGAGTGCCGAGCGTGTCGAAGAAATCTACGAAGAGGAACGAGAATACTACAACTATGAAATTGAATATGCCAACATTGTCAAGATCGGCGTCAAAGCACTGCCCGAATGTCTTGCCCAGCTTTGAGAAATCTGTCATCTCAAACTTCGGGAAGAGTGTGAGGTAGGTCTCATCGTCAGGCTTGTACAGCCCTGCTGCCTCACATATCATTCCAAGTCCCCAGGTTATGAATATGCCTACCAGTATGGAGCCTTTTACCTTGCGTATGTAAAGCACCGCCGTGAGAAGAACTCCGATAAGTGCCAGCAGGGCACATATGCCGGCGGTATTGAAATCCTCGGTGAAATCTATAAGTGATACCAGAGTTGCCGATGATCTTGCAAGTCCTGAATTCTGGAGGCCTATGAAGCATATGAACAAGCCGATACCTACTGACACCGCCTTCTTCAGCGACAGCGGTATGCAGTTGAATACTGCCTCCCTGACATTTGTAACGGAAAGGACTATGAAGATGATGCCTTCGATGAATACTGCAAGTAGTGCCGTCTGCCAAGAATATCCCTTGTCAAGTACCACAGTATATGCAAGAAATGCGTTAAGTCCCATGCCGGCTGAAAGTGCAAAGGGCAGATTTGCCATTAAGGCCATGCAGGCTGTACCGATGAAGGATGCGATACAGGTGGCGAGGAGGACGGCTGTGCTGTCTATTCCGGCGGCTGAGAGTATGCTTGGATTAACGGCAAGGATATATGCCATTGTGAGAAAGGTGGTTATACCGGCAGCGATCTCAGTTTTGGCATCAGTGTGGTTCTGCCTGAGCTTGAAAAGCTTTTCAAGCATCTTCACCGCCTCCTTCAGCATATTCTGCTATGTATGGAAGATTGCGGAAATATTCACCATAGTCGAGACCGTAGCCGATAACGAAATGATCCGGTATCGTGAAGAGAGAGTAATCTGCTTCAAGCTCCACAACACGGCGTGAAGGCTTGTCCAGCAGTGTGAATACCCTCAGCGAAAGAGGTCCTCTTGCATTTATGAGCTTTATTATCTCGCTGAGAGTCCTTCCGGTATCTATTATATCTTCAACAATGATA
>JAAYBK010000419.1 GCA_012718885.1 Ruminococcus sp.
AGATATTGTATTTCTTGTTCTCATCGTAGCCGTATGGCAGATAAACGTTCAGGCTCTTCTGACCGTTGATTCCGGTGTAGGTCTCCTTGATGATACGGCCTGCCTGCGAGCAGGGATCCAGGTACTTATCGGGAGCTGCCTTGAACTGGAGAGCGGAATCATATATAAAGTTGCTCGGCTCCGGCTCAGGAGTATTGTCCGGGAACTCCTTGATCTTTCCGAGAACAAACTGCTGGATGAGCAGAACATCATTGATCTCGAACTTGCCGCTCTTGTCAACATCGGCTGCAAGCTCGCTGTACTTGCTGTCAAAGCCGTCAAGTATACCCATTCTTGCAAGTGTGATATCAAATGCATCTATCTTTCCGTCGCAATCAACATCTCCGGGAGTAATAACAGGTGCTTCGCCGGGGCCTTCAACCTTTGTTCCGGCAACTGCGCCGATCGCTTCGTCAATGTAGAAATTACCGTCTCCCTCAGCTGTCTCTACATAGAGATTCAGATTTGAAGCACCCTCGGGAATCATGAAGTTTGTGTTGGCCAGCTGTATCCATTCCCCTTTGACTGCTGTCCCCTTTGCCACCTTGTCATAGTGTACTGTACCCTCTGTGTCCTCATACTGCAATGTAAGATAGAAAAGCTGAGAATCAGGGCCGTCAAAATAGATCACATCTGTGCTGAAGCTATATTCCTCGCCAGCTTTGAAAGCAGAATTAAGTTTGCGGTTCACGCCGTTCCATGATGCTGTTCGATCCTGGACAAGGAGAGCCTCCTTGCCGGCATATGCAGTTTTTCCGCTTGTCAGTACAGTAGCTGCACCTCTTCCTTCCCATGAATCAGATGTTCCTTCAAATGTGCTGTGGAAGTAGTATCCGTTTTCATCAGGCTCTATCACATGGCCGCCCTTGCCGTGAACTGCCTTGCTGCCATTTGAACCGTTCCAGGTAGTCCTGTCGTACTCAAAGAAGTCGATATCTGCATAGCCGCCTGTGGACTTTGTGGGATAGCTGTAGATACCGCTTCTGTAGCCTGTGAACATCTTGAGATCATATGTCATTGACAGCTCATCGCCAAGCTTTGTCCAGTTGCTTCCGTCATATGAATAGTAGAAATTAGCCTTGTCAACGTTATTAGAAGCGCTCTTATCGGAGTTGACATTGCTGAACTTGAAGTCGACCTTAAGGTAAACCTCATCGCCGCTGAGATCCTTTTCTGCGATCTTCTTATCGGAGCTCGTAGCGATCTCTGAACCACCGTTTTTGGACATATAGATCTTCTTTGCACCGCTGTCTGTAACATAAACGCCGATATTTCCGAAATTGAGCTGGAAGGCTGAAAGTCCGGCATGATCTCCGGGCTTCATGCCCTTTGTGTCAAGCTTTATATAGCTGCTGCAGGCAGGTCCCTCTGTCCTCATTGTGAGGGTATTCCTTGCATTGATGATATTACTTGCCATATTGTTGTTGTGGAGCCTCAGCCAGCCTTCACGATCAGTTACTGACCATGATTTATTGTCCGGGTTATGGTTCCACTGCCATTCAAGGGCAAGATCATTAGAAGTGTATGAGAAATCATCATCTCCGGCAAGATCTGTGCCGGTATATGTTCCGTCAACAGAGAGCGTCACCGGTGCTTTACCATTTACTCCCATCATCGGCCAGTCATTCTGCCATGTTACAGGAACAAGAACAGGGATACGTCCTACAGCGCCATGATCCTGGAACATAAGTCCGTACCATTTTCCGTCTGGAGTATCAACAATACCGCCCTGTGCAACACCGCTTCCGTAGGAGCCAAGTCCAGATTCAAGTACAGTCTTGCTCTCGTAATTGCCGAGCAGATCCTTTGAACGATAGCAAAGCTCAAGACGGCTGTGGCCGCTTGGCCATGCAATAATGAAGATATAGTAATAATCACCTATTTTCTGGATGTGCGAGCCCTCACCGGCAACATAGCCCTGGATATTGGTCTTGAAGAGAGTCTTGTCAACGCCGCCCTGCTTGAAGCCGGTCATATCGGAGTTCAGCTCCTTGATCTTGATCTCACCGCCGCCATATACCAGGTAGTTCCTTCCATCGTCGTCAAAGAGCAGTGAAGCGTCGTGATACATACCATTCAGCTCAACCTTTGTCCATTCTCCGTTCTCGATATCAGTAGTCTTATAAATATAGGACTTATTGGTACCGTAGCTGCCGAAGAAGACATAGTATACGCCCTTGTTATACCTGAGGCTTGCTGCCCACTGACCGTGTGCGTAGTCGTGTTTTCCGTTTTTCAGATTCTGAACATCGCCGTCTGCAAGGGTATCATATACATAGTTGCATATCTCCCATGAAGCAAGATCCTTGGACTTCATAATCGGCGCACCAGGGCTGAAAAACATTGTAGTGCTTACCATATAATACGTATCCCCTACACGTATCACGTCGTCATCAGGTACGTCTGACCAGATCACAGGATTATTGATCTGTGATGCAGCGGCAGCTTCGAGTACGGCAAGCTTCCTGCCGTCCTCTTTTTTGCCATAGCCCGCAAAGGCCATTGTCAGTACGGCAGCTGTGACTCCTGCCGCAGTTCTTTTAAAAAGATCCATTTACGTTCCTCCTTTGTTGAAATCAACATAATATCCACCTGATTTTCCATTATTATTATATAGTTTTTTCGCATGCCTTTTCAACTCACAAAATACAGATTGGGTGTAAATTTCGCATATCTTATAACAAGTTTCATCAAATGTAATATTTGCCGATATTTTGAAGAATTTCAACTGGGATATTGCTTTTTTTTAATGTGTATGATATAATTATATGGTTAAAAAGATGATATGTTAATTCAGAAAGGATAAATAATGCATTTTAATGAACTGAATCTTTCACAGGAAGTCCTCAGAGCTGTGGATGAGCTTGGATTTGAGGAAATGACCGAGATACAGGAAAAGAGTATCCCCCTGCTCCTTGAAGGGCGTGACGTTGTTGGACGCTCAAACACCGGCACCGGTAAAACTGCTGCTTTCGGCATACCTGCCGTAGAGAGCATAACACCGGAAGAAAAGAAGACTGCCGCAGTGCTTATACTCTGCCCCACCCGAGAGCTGGCAATGCAGGCTGCCGGCGAGATACGCAAATTCGCCAAATACAAGGAAGGC
>JAAYBK010000420.1 GCA_012718885.1 Ruminococcus sp.
AAAAGCTGTATTTTTCTCAGTTGATTCTCCCGAGGGAAATCAGTGCTGGAATCTGATAGATATGCCTCTTGACAACTATGAAAAATCAGACAGCATAATCGAAGTCGGCCGTAAATATCTTCTGACATCATATAATATTACAACTGTATTGCAATGATCCGGAGGATATATGGCTAAATCAAGATATATCTATACCTGTAACCAATGCGGATACGAAAGCTCTAAATGGAATGGTAAATGTCCGTCATGCGGAGCATGGAACAGCTTTGAAGAGGAAGAGGCTGTAAAGGCTACAGCTTCAGGAAGCTCTTCACATACAGTACATGATCTTTCCGACAGTATCCTTGAGCTTGAGGATATAGGTATCGACAGTGATGTAAGGTACGATACAGGTATCGGCGAACTCAACCGAGTTCTTGGCGGCGGCCTTGTTAAGGGCTCGCTTGTACTGCTTGGGGGTGAACCAGGTATCGGCAAATCTACTATTTTACTTCAAATCTGCCAGCACCTCGGCGAGGAGCACTCCATTCTCTACGTTTCAGGTGAAGAATCTGCAAGACAGATAAAACTGCGTGCTCAGAGACTTAATGTGGATACAGAGAATCTTTATCTCCTTACTTCCACCGATGCCGAGTCGATTGCCGAAACGATTGCATCCAGTTCACCGGACATAGCTATAATAGACTCTATTCAGACAATGAGTATCAGCCGTATAACATCAAGTCCCGGAAGCATAACCCAGGTTAGAGAATGTACCAATCTCTTCATGCATACAGCTAAAAATCAGGAGATCCCTTTGATAATCGTTGGTCATGTCAACAAGGATGGTGCCATCGCCGGACCTAAAGTCATGGAACATATTGTTGATGCTGTGCTCTATTTTGAAGGAGAGCGCCATCAGAGCTACAGGATCCTGAGAGCGGTTAAAAATCGTTTTGGTTCAACAAATGAGATCGGTGTTTTTGAGATGCGTGATAAGGGGCTTGAAGAAGTTGAGAATCCGTCGCAGATGCTGCTTGCAGGCCGGCCTCATAATGTTTCAGGAACCTGTGTAGCCTGTGTTATGGAAGGAACACGCCCTATCTTAGCTGAAGTTCAGGCATTAGCTGCAAAAACAAGCTATTCTGCACCAAGAAGAATGGCTACCGGATTCGATTTTAACAGGCTGAATATAATAATTGCCGTTCTCGAAAAGAGAATGGGAATATTCCTTGGGGCGCTGGATGTTTATCTTAATATTGTTGGTGGATTCAAGCTTGATGAGCCGGCAGGCGATCTTCCTGTTGCTATGGCGTTGTATTCAGCGATCATGGATAAGAATATCGATGAACAGCTCATCGCCTTCGGAGAGATCGGCCTTGGCGGAGAAATAAGGTCTGTTTCACATATTGCACAGCGTATACGTGAAGCGGAAAGAATGGGATTTACGACCTGCGTTATACCCAGGCAGTCTCTCGACGCTATTGATAAGGATAGCTATGAGATAGATATCGTTCCTGTCTCAACTCTTAAACAGGCTTTTAATTTGATAAAGTAAATGAAGGACTGCTTTACAGCAGTCCTTTTTCTGTAATTTTTTCAGCGATCTCTTTAAAGATAGGTGCAGCCGAATCATTACCGTATCCGCCGTCTTCGACCAATACTGTCAATGCGTACCTCGGAGAATTTGCAGGGAAGAAACCGGTTATCCAGCCATGGCAGTATTCATTTCCTTCTTCATCAAATCTTCCGGTCTGAGCAGTGGATGTTTTAGCGGCGATACTTACTTTTTCTGATTGAGCTTTTGAATTAACGTTATCTCTTATTGCAGCGGTCATCATTCTTCGCAGTCCGACAGCTGCATCATCTGAAATAGCTCTTGTAGTGTGTGGCATTTTGTCATTGGCAATATTAATGCCGTCAACTGTTATCCCTTTAACCAGCCTTAACATCGGCACCTCTCCCCCATTTGCTATTGTACAGGTCATGCGGTTGATCTGAAGAGGTGTTGCAGAAAGCTTTCCCTGACCAAATGAAAAATTTGCAAGCTCAGCAGGTATGTTCAGATCATTTTCTGTCGGCAGCACTCCCGGTGAAGCGGCGATGTCTGTACAAAGTGTGATCTCCTTTCCAAATCCGAGGTCGTTTGCAAGCTTCCGTAGCTTTTTTACATCAAGCCTCCTGCTCAGAGCAATGAAATAAGTGTTGCAGGAATCGGTTATAGCACTTGTAATATTCTCTTTCCCGTGTCCGTCATATTTGTGACAGTTGAAGCACTGTCCCTTGACGTTTATTTTTCCAGAACATTCATAGATATAACTATTTTTACCTTCATTTATAGCTTCACAGGCAGTTACCAGCTTGAAGATAGAGCCTACACTGTATGAATAAAGAGCACGGTTTATAAGCGGAGAGCGCTCGTCTTTAATTGCTGCTTCAATGTTGTTCGGTGAATATGAAGGGAAACTTGCCAAGGCGATAATATCACCACTGTATACATCTGATAAAACAATTGCTCCCTTATTAATTTTTTCTCCTGCGGACTCGCATATTTTTTGTATGTCCAGGTCAATTGTTGTCACAACTCCGCCAATATCAGCGTTGCTTGTCCGCAGTACTTTTCTGTCACCAATAAGTACCCTGCTGAAACCGTCACAGGTATATGTCATTGAGTTTTCACCGTTGCCGCTGCGAAGAATTTTGTCATATGCGTACTCTAAACCGGATGCACCTTTTCCGTCTGAAAGATAACCGATTACATGCTGTGCGGGCTGATCTTCACTGTTACGCTCTGGTATTTCTATTACAGTTACAGCTCCCGAGACCGTAATGTCATCATTACTGCGGAATGCTACCGGATAGAGACAATCCTTTATTGTATCAAACTCTTTTTTATCGGCGGCATAACTCCGGAGCGTTGGCATATCTGTATAATAAGGAATTACAAATGCATATTTCTGCTTTCTTGTATTGACAAGCGGTCTCATAT
>JAAYBK010000421.1 GCA_012718885.1 Ruminococcus sp.
GACTACGCCGTTATTGTCGATATCGCCAATGGCCTGAACTCTTGCCTCTTCTTCGGGGGCGAGATAATCAGAAGATGAATGATCACCGTGTTCATAAATTCCCCGATATAAAGCAAATACATCACGAATATCGAAATTGCCGTCTCCGTTAATATCCTTTTCTATCTCGCCGTTGTCAAAAGCCTCATAGTATGCGCTGTAATCGTTATGTGCACCAGTTGGACTGTAAACTATCGGACTTCTATAAACCGGTGCAATATTAACGGCAATTGCCGCTGCTGCTAAAAATTCAAAATAAGTTTTCATAGTTTCATACCTCACATTGTAGCGTATTTCGGTTGTAGTGTTTGGATCAGGCTTCTTCTCAGTTACTGTAGTCTGGATAACATCTATTGGCTCAGTGACGGCAGTAGTAACAATATTGTTCTGGGGAGCGGCTTTCTGCTGTGCAGATCCGGTGGTTATAGTGGCCGCTGCTGGAACCTTTGATACAGCCGGGAGCATTGAAGCTGCTTGAACTGTCGTTACATTCTGTACCGGTGCATAAGAAGTGCTATATGATGTTGATATGTGAGGAGTATCCACAGCGGTGGTCGTTACATCATATTGCACATCAGTGGTATATGTAACGGCAGGGACAGTGCTGACTATGCTGCTGGTCACAGGTTCATCGGAAATGATATTGGTCTTGTCAGGACCGTTCATAAGCTCTGACTTATCAGGTCCGTTTATCCATATCCCGATACCTGCTGCGGCAACAAGGCATACGCAAAGCGCAGAGACAGCTGCTCTTCTGATTGTTCGCATCTGAGCCTTATCATGTGCGATCTGTTCATCTCTTCTTTTTAGTATGTCACGAGTTATATCATCCCATTCCCGCATACGAGATTCCCTCCTTTTCCAGCTCTTCACGGAGAGCTTTTTTAGCCTGATAAAGTAAATTGGTCATCTGCCGGCTTGTTTTGTGCATTATAGTTGCTGCTTCAGAATTGCTGAACCCCTCTATGTAGGTCAGGCATATGGCCTGACTGTACTGTATTCTCAGATTCTTCAGCGCCTTATGCACCATCAGCTTCTCCTCTTCCTTTATATAGTTTTCTTCAATATCAGTTACTGAACGAAGCTCGTAACATTCTTCCAGTGAAGCGTGCTTCTTTTTCTTCGTGCGTCTCAGGTGATCCAGTGCAAGATTTCTTCCTATAGAGTAAAGCCATGTTTTGAATGAACTTTTTCCTGAAAATCTGGGCTTTTTATATGCAAGCTTGTAGAAAGTCTCTTCCATGAGTTCTTCTGCATCGTGGATATTGTTGATCAAACTATTAAGATAGAGTATGAGACCGTCCTTGTATTCACGGACGATGTCTCCTAATGCTGAATCGTCTCCGGCAAGATAACGGCTGTAGCTACTTGCACCATTATCCATTGAACGGCTCCTTTCCGGAAATGTTTTTGCCTTCACTTATTAGACGAAATTTGATACCGGATGTCTTAGTTATCATGAAAATTTTTTTGCAGCCTTTTTTCGGATTATTCATAATAGATTATATCATATTTTTCAGATTTATTCAAATGCGGTCTTTTAAACTTAAAGTTAAAAGATCTTTTAAAGACTTTTTAATAAATACAGTGCTATAATCTGAACATAGGATCGTGGAAGGGAGTTAGTTCAATGTTCTTGAGAATACTGAAAAAAGATCTTAAACGAAAAAAGACGATGAACATAATATTGCTGTTGTTCGTGATAATATGTTCGATGTTCGCATCGGCCAGTGTACACAACATTATGGCGGTCACGGGCGGAATCGACCACTATTTTGATATAGCAGAGGTGCCGGATCTGACAGTATCCATGATGGAAGACAGTGAAGCTGAAAAGGCCATAACTGAGCTGCCGTCAGTGAAAAGTGTCAAAGCTGAGCATTATCTTATGGTTATGAGTTCAAAGCATTTCACTCACAATGGGAAAAAGTTTGATAATTTTATCAATCCGGCATATTTCTTCTCTGCCGACCAGATGGCAATGAAGTATTTCGACATGGATAACAAGGTCATCAGCAGTGTGGATAAGGGATGCTTCTATTGCACATCTCCTTTCGTTCAGAAGATGGATATATCTGAGGGCGACGAGGTCGTGCTGGAGATAGGGGATACAACGATGCCGCTGACCTACAAGGGATGCTTCAAGGGGGCATTGTTCAGCAATGATGAGATGA
>JAAYBK010000422.1 GCA_012718885.1 Ruminococcus sp.
ATACGACAACCAGACCAAGATGTCCCTTGCATACAAGGCAGGCTATAAGCTGCTCTATGCAAAGCAGAAGGAGCTCATCAAGGTCATGAAGGAACAGGGCAGCTTCGAGCCCCTTCACGACTTTGAACATCTCCGTCACCTGGCTGACAAATATATCAACCAGGGCGTAGTTATGGGCGAGGGCTGGCTGATACCGGCTGAAATGGCAGCACTTGCACAGTCCGGCGTAGACAACATCATATGCACTCAGCCCTTCGGCTGTCTGCCGAACCATATCGTGGCAAAGGGTATGTCCAGAGCTATAAAGGAAGACAATCCCAATGCAAATATAGTTGCTATCGACTACGACCCGGGTGCAACAAGGGTAAATCAGGAGAACCGTATCAAGCTGATGCTTGCCAATGCGAGGATGCAAAAATGATAAAGACCCGTAAAGGCGAGGTCATCGTCACAAATGAAAAGCAGAACCAGCTTCTCGGGAAGCTCTATGGTACTGCCGGCGGCAGAATGGCTCTGAAAGTCCTTACAAGACCTTTCATATCGAAAATGGCAGGAGCATTTATGGATTCACCGCTTTCGGTGCCGCTCATAAAGCCATTCATACGGAAAAGCGGTATAGATATGTCGGAGTATGAGAAAAAGAGATACTGGTCATACAACGCATTCTTCACAAGGAAAATAAAACCGGGTATGCGTCCGGTGGATATGTCGCCTGACGCACTCATCAGTCCCTGCGATTCAAAACTGACAATATACAGGATAGACAAAAAAAGTATATTCAGGATAAAGGGCTCACGCTACAGCCTCAGGGACCTGTTAAAAAACGACTTCCTTGCAAGGAGATACGAGGGTGGATGGTGCATGATATTCCGCCTTGAGGTCAACGACTACCACCGCTACTGCTACATTGACGGAGGAATAAAGACAGAAAATACCCGCATAAAGGGAAAGCTTCACACCGTAAATCCAATAGCGCTGAAGCGTTACAATATATATAAGCGTAACAGCCGTGAGTATACCCTCATCCACACCTATCACTTCGGCGATGTGGTGCAGATGGAAGTAGGCGCAATGCTCGTGGGAAGGATATTCAACCTCCACGGCAGCGGCGGGATCTGCAAGGGTGTAGAAAAGGGAATGTTTGAATTCGGCGGCTCCACCATAGTCCTCCTCTTTGAAAAGGACAGGGTCATGCCGGATAAGGATATACTTAAAAATACCGCAGAGAACTACGAGACCGTCGTGAAGTACGGAGAAAAAATAGGAACAGCAATATGAAAACAGGAGGCACAAAAGAATTATGAACAACAACGATATCATCAATGAGATATTATCTTCTGTCAAACAGCCGATTTGGGGCATATGGTACATCAGAGAGAAAATAGGTGCCGGTGCCTCAGCAACTGTATTCCGTGGAGAAGCTATCCGCAGGAACCAGGCAGAATATTCAGCTATAAAGGTAGAGCCAATAACCACAGGCGATGTTGAGTTCCGTGACGAGGCACAGAAACAGGCTTATCTGGACGAGTGCTTCAATCAGGTCTCACATGAAGCCACTATACTCTACAAAATGAAGGACAGCCCGAATATCGTCACCTATAAGGACGAATACTACAGCGACCTCATACTCAACGGCAAGAAGGAAGGCTATTTCTTCATCAGGAGAATGGAACTCCTGGGCAACGTATTTGAGCTTATGGCAAACCAGAAGTTCAACTACAGCGAGGACAATATTAAGGCTCTTGCTGCTGGTATCGGCGCCGGCCTTGCCACTGCCCACGCAAACGGCATCCTTCACAGGGATGTTGCACCATACAACTTCTACCATTCTATCGACAATAAGTACAAGCTTGGCGGTTTCAACTGCTACAACGATCCGGAGTATGTCGGCCAGGAGGACTACATGGCTCCTGAGATATACCTTCTCAAATCCGGAAGAGCTGAAAAGTACGACGCAAAGGCAGAGGTATTCGCACTTGGTATGTGCCTTTACCAGATGATGAACGGCGGATATCTTCCGTTTGAAGGTCCGAATACCACCCGTGAGGCAGCTATCGACCGCCGTATGCTGGGAGCAGAGCTTCCGCCTCCGGCTGATGCCTCAAAGGAGTTCGCAGCTATCATAATGAAGGCCTGTGCCGCTGATCCCTCAGCAAGATATCAGTCGGTAGGACAGATGCTGGCCGATCTCAATACTCTCACAAGAGCCGACAATACTGATGATGCCAGATCAGCCCTCGGTATGGATGCTTATTCCGAAGATACAGAGCCTGCTCCTTACATCCCGGATTTCTCAGATGACGAGGACCATGCTTACACCCGTCCTCCAGAAGCAATCCCAACAGGAAGC
>JAAYBK010000423.1 GCA_012718885.1 Ruminococcus sp.
GATGAAGATGACGAGATCTACGGCTATGCTGGAAATGATACTATTGTCGGCGGAAAGGGCAATGATATGCTTTATGGCGCTGATGGAAATGATACATATATCTTCAACCTTGGTGATGGAAATGATACTATTGATGAGTACAATACTTCTTCAAGCAGTGACAGAATAGTTTTCGGAGAAGGAATAACTGTTGAAGATATAACAATAAGCCGTGAAAATGATGACATTATAATTCATATTGGCGATAACGGAGACAGTATCAGAATATGTGACTTTTATTACAGAGCCTGGGGCAATGATTATCGTGTTGAAGTATTTGAGTTTACAGATGGAAATGTTAGTTCAATTGACTGTGTGCAGATCTTGAATCTGAATGAGTACCTTCAGGCGGCATAAATAATATGATGATCAGATATAATTATCCTCATAGCATATCTCAATTAATATAGCTGATATCTGTGCAATATTAAATATACAGGTATTCACTGATTACGATTACGTTACTCGGTATGACATTTTAATTGAAGGAAACAAGTCTGATACACAGGTGGAATCACATTTGGAATAATTCAGATTATTTTACAAGAATACGATGAACATATACTTTGGTTATTTGAATAGTAAGAGATAAAAACCACTCAAAGAAATCATACAACGCCAACTATCCTCACAGCATTAGTTTGCTGTGAGGATTTTTCTTTTTTACAAAATAGTAAGTATTGCCAAGTAAAAATAATTTAATTTCTCATGAATTGTACACGCACACAAATATTTGCTTCTCGATTATTGAAATCTTCATTTTTTCTGTTTCTCATCGGTATATATATAAATACAGTCAGCTATGCTTTGATAACTGGGTGACTGTAAAAATGAGAGGAACGACATTTGTGGTTAAGGGTGACGGTATAATCACGAAAAAACGCCAGTTTTTGCCGATGGCAACGAAATCGGAGCCGTTATCCTATAGACATTACAACCAATGGTCTGGATGATGATTCTGAAATAGTAAGTTTTGCTGCTCTAAAATCGTTAGTGGAGTTCCTACCGACCGTTCCTTTGAATATGTCAACAGCGGAGATGTCCTTTCGGACAGTGTTTCTGAGGTTCTGGGAATCTCTAATGATACGCTGAAAAACTATGGCACAACAATGGAAGATGCTTATTTGCAGTTCATTGTGTTCTGCTGCGACATCGAGCTGGTAACTGCCCACTACAACTTTGACATGAAGCTTATCGAACGTATATGCAAAGAGTATGACCTGCCAATTATAACAAATCACATCACTGACCTTGAAACTCTGTTCCGTATGAAGTTCAACAAAGGCTACAGTACGCGCTTCGCCCAAAAGCAGTTGGATATCGCCACAGACGAAACAAATGACTGGAAACATCTTGATATTGCTGGTAAAACATATATCAAAATCAAATGATAAAGTAATATTTTCAATTAGGGAGCTTGAATTTGTGCGCAATGCATATTGAGGACCTCCTCAAAAAATCGAACATTTGTACATAAGAACAAAGTTTCTGAAATGCTATTGACAAAACTATTGTTCCGTGTTATGATGATAATGTCCCCGAGTAGGACCAGCAGCTTGAAAATTGAATATCAACACATCAGTGTGCAGCAAGATCAGTGCCGGCAAAAACCGACAAGCCGCGAGCTTCCGTACGCCATGACCTCGAAAGAGCGAGCGATTATTGAATACTATGTGAAGGCGGTAGGAGAGACTCAGCGAGTCGAGTCAAGGATGACCGATAGTACTCAGCTGAGTGATACGGGACTCTAAAATACAAAATTGTGGACTCCCCATGCCGCTCCTATAATGGCGATGACAGCTGACTTGCGCGCCCGTCCGCACGTGCGGCTCTGACTCCGTAAGGGCAGAGAGACAAAGAGCTATGTGAAGGTTGAGGACGACCTTCAGCTGATGTGTTCCCGGCTTCGGAGGGTGCAGGCGTATGCGTGTAGGAGAATATCAGAAGCCTCGGAATGAGGAAAATGTCATGGCGCATAGTCATGATAAGGTGTCCCTGCGGGGATACGAACCGTCACTTATGACGGTTCAGTTGTTAGATGTTTAGTTTGTAAAAATGGTGATCAAGGGGCTAACTATGCCATTTTGCAGACTATCGTACTCGTATTAAAGTTGATAAAGGCAGAGTAATGCGAAGGCATCACTCTGCCTTTTTATATTGTCAAAAAATAATTTAAAGCGCACAGTGGTTCGTCACGGACTGCTGTGCGCTTTTTTGTTTGTCTCGGGGGTGATGAAAATGAATTTCCCACACGCATAAAAACCGAAGCTGAAAGGAGAAATCATATGAAAAAACTTGAAACTATGAGCTGTGAAGAACTTATGACAACGCTGATGAGACCTATGGAATTTCTCGTTGACGGTCTTATCACGCAGGGATTATTTATCCTTGCAGGCAATCAGAAGGTCGGCAAATCGTGGCTGGCTCTCGACATCTGCCTCAGTATCGCCAAGGGAGAAAAGGTGATCGGGCGCGAAACTATACAGGGAACAGCGCTCTATCTTTGTCTTGAGGACAGCTACATCAGGATGCAGAACCGCGTCTATGAGCTGACCGACGAGCCGACTGACAAGCTGTACTTTTCCCTGCTCGCCAATACGATAGGCAACGGACTTGAGGATCAGATACGTGACTTCAAAATAGAACACAATGATTTGAAAATCGTAGTCATCGACACGCTCCAAAAGGTTCGCTCGGGCGACGAGCAGACATACGCTTCCGACTACCGCGAGATGAGTGTGCTGAAAGATCTTGCTGCCGAACTCGGTATTGCGATACTGCTCGTTCATCACCTTCGCAAGTGCAGGGATAGCGACCCGTTCAAAATGATATCAGGCACGAGTGGAATAACTGGCTGCGCTGACGGCAGCTTTGTTCTCAAACGTGAGGACAGGTCTCAGCCGTTTGCAACGCTAAGCGTTGTTGGCCGCGACATAGAAGCCTGCGACATAGCACTGAAAATGGTAGGCAGCCGCTGGACTGTTACCGCTCCGCCAATGCAGAAGCAGCCCGACATATTTGCGTTCGTCCTGCACGACTTCATGGTTGGAAAAACTGAGATGACAACAACTGCAACGGAGCTGAGCTCTGAACTTGAAAAGCGCTTCCATCTGACTATCCCCTGCAATATGATATCGAAAAAGCTCATGCAGCACGGCGTTGAGCTCGAAGGCTACGGATTGAGTTTCCGTATCGAGCGCAGTCACGGTAAGCGCAAGCTCAGACTGTACTATGACCGTTCGGGTGACAGCGGTGACGGCAGAATGATGTGGGGAGACAACATCTGTCTAGCCGGCACCCAAGAGTTTGCAAACGTCATAGATACGTCATCTGAGTCGGGTGACGGCATGGATAAGGGTGACGGCAAAAGCGTTTCGGGTGATGGCTCGGAGTACGCAATAGTAGACGGAATGCCAGTACCGATAATGCGCGTGAACATCAACGATGTTATTCAGCAATGCGCCGAGCGTCTTAGAGCCAAAATAGCTGCTGAACGTGGAATAGTCGTCCCCGAGTTCAAACTCGCGCCGTGAGCCGATTTGTGCCGCCAGTACAGAAATCGGGTAGTTAGCCCACCACTATCGTTGAAAGCGATTGTTGAGCAACGTCGAGTACATGCGAGGATATATCCGCGGAGGAAAGAAGCCGCGGCGAGTGACAAAAATCTTCACTTCTGGGAAGGCAAGCATCGCATGCGGCATTCCGCCTGCCGCTGAAAACGGGAGACCCCGAGCCACTTTGTGGTTTGCAGGAAAAAGGCTGGCGTCAAAACGCCAGCCAATTCACCTCGGACGGGCAGTGCCCGCCGATTATTCGACATTTCCACATCAAAAAGAAAGGAGTCATTTTTGTAAAAACCTGAAATTACAGGAGTCAATTTTTAAGAAAAAGCCAACTAATGGCTGTGTTACGGGAAATATTGAAGGCGTCAGGAGGGAGTTTCAGCAAATATATTCGTAATTGATCGTGTGACATGAAAGGAGTTCAAATGAAAGAGAATAAACATGAAGAAATACAGTTTGTCGACAAAACAATAATCGTCGACGGTCAGAAGTTTGAAGTAAGTCTCGTGTTCATGTCTCCGGAAAGTGAACACGAAACAGTCGCAGATAAGATAAAGCACCTTATAAACGGCGAGAAAATAAGCTGAAAAAAGTTCTGGACTTTAGAGCCGAGTGGTGATATACTGTGTGTGTATCCTATTCGGTTTGATTCCAGAACGAATGTGTTCGGAACAGGAGGTTTGTATGAGAGGATCAAACATGGAACAAATAACAGCGCTGTACTGTCGTCTCAGTCAGGAGGACTTGCGCGCAGGAGAGTCGCTGTCAATTGAGAATCAAAGAATGATTTTGAAGGACTACGCTGACAAGAACGGTTTCAGAAACTGTCAGTATTACATCGACGACGGCTACAGCGGAGTAAGCAGTAACCGTCCCGACTACCAGAGAATGCTCAGCGATGTTGAGAACGGACTTATAGGAACAGTCATTGTCAAAGACCAGAGCCGTCTATCTAGAAACTATCTTGAAGCAGGTCGGCTAATGGAATTGGTATTCCCTGCATACGATGTACGTTTCATTGCAGTCACGGACGGCGTGGACAGTGCGAACGGTATCAACGAGATGAGCGGCATAAAGAACCTGTTTAATGATTTTTACGCCCGCGACTGTTCGCGCAAGATACGTGCAGTTCAGCGGGCAAAGGGTGAACGCGGTGAGCGTGTCGGAACGACAACTCCCTTCGGCTACATTAAGGACGAGAACAAGCACCTGTTACCTGATCCCGAGACTGCATCAATAGTCAAACGTATATTTGAAATGAGCGCCGAGGGCAAAGGCGTACGTAAGATATGTGATATACTTACTGCCGAAAAGGTTCTTACTCCGAGTGCGTATGCGGCACAAAGAGCAGGAAAGCAGAAAACTAAATCACCGTATCGCTGGTGTCTTAAAACCATCAGGGAAATGCTAAAGAATCGTATCTACTGCGGCGACACGGTCAACTTCAGCACCTACACTAAGTCCAACAAGCTGAAAAAGACGCTGAAGAACGAGCCTGAGAATATGCTTATCTTCGAGAATACTCATGAAGCAATTATCAGCCGAAAGCTGTTCGATGTAGTTCAGAAGCGCTACGAGGGCAGGAAGAAATCCGACAAGTTTGGTGAGACGGATAAGTTCGCAGGCTATCTCTACTGCGCAGAGTGCGGCTCAAAGCTATATCTTCACAGAGCAAGAACGCTCGACCCTGATAAAAATAATTATATGTGCGGAGGTTATCAGAGCCGCGTCACTGATTGCACATCTCACTACATCAGAGAAAAAGCGCTCGATGCTATTGTGCAGAGATGCTTAAATAGTGTAGTCGCATTAGCAAGAGATCACACGGAAGAGTTTTACAGAATGTCGCTTGAAAACGGCGAAGCTGAAGCTCAGAAGCAACTAAGAGAAAATGAAAAGGTGCGAAACGAATACGAGACTAAGATAACCCAGCTCGACAATGCGATTCAGCTTCTGTTCGTGGACAGAGCCAATGGTAAAATATCTGATGAGCGTTACGATACACTTTCAGACAGCTTCGAGAAGGAGCAGAGCGAGATAAAAGCTAAGCTCGCAGCTCTTGAATCGGAGGTTGATAAGATGAAGGTGTGCGAGAACTGTATCAAGGACTTCATCAACAACGCCAAGCAGTTCACAAAGATAACGAAGCTGACTCCTGAGATACTGCGCGCCTTTGTAAAGCGAATAGAGGTCTACGAAAAAGAAGTCAAGCATTCAAGGACTTGCGGTAATCGCATCGTCATCTATCTCACAGTCGCTCCTGACAAGCCGATAATGGTCGACAGGACTGAAACTGAGTCAGGCGAAATGCTAATAAAGAATATATAACAAAAAATCTCCGAGGGACTTTCCCTCGGAGACACCATACATATTAATTGTTCGTTAAGAAACGCGGAGAAAACTCCCTTCCTAAAACTTTCAGTTTTAAATTTTCCCCGGATAGGGCGCACGAAAGTAAAAAAGCCCATGTAGTAATTACATGGGTGCGCCCTATCCGGGGAAAATTAAGATTAAAAGTCTTTGGAAAGGGGTTCGGGGAAGAACCTTTCCTCAGAAAGGTTCTTCCCCGAGTATCTGACATATACTGCTATATGAGAATCCCACATATACAGCTATCTTTTTCATTCAACAGAGATCGGAGCGTCGAGTTTTGCGAAATAGATCTCTGCATAGGCTCTGTACTCATTGCGGAAAGTCTCGTCGTTCTCCTTTACATCGTGGAGATAAGCGTGGATGTTGGTCTTCTCATCTGTCTCTATAAGGCAGCCTGCGATATTTGAGCAATGATCCGAGATACGCTCCAGATTTGTGAGGATATCCTGGAAGATGTATCCAAGCTCAACTGTACACTCGTCGTTCTGAAGTCTGCGGATATGGCGGTTCTTGAGCTCTGTGCTGAGGTTATCCACAACTTCCTCGAGCGGCTCGACCTTATGAGCCTTCGGGAGATCGTCATCCTTATATGCGTTGAATGCGGTCTTGATATTTTCGGAAATAGCTTCGTTGATAACGGATATCTCATTCAGGCATTCATCTGAGAACGTGATGCGTTTTTCATGCATTTCCTGTGCTGATTCTATCAGGTTAACTGCGTGGTCGGATATTCGCTCGAAGTTGCCTACACAGTGCATCATCTTTGATACACGGCGGCTGTCCTTGCCGGTAACACTGCTCTTTGATATTCTTACGAGATAGCTGTTTATCTTATCTTCGAAGTTGTCGATGATATCCTCGTTTTCTATTACAAGGTTTGCAGTTTCTTCATCATAGGATGTTAGTGCGTTAAGGGCTGAGAGAATTGTCTGCTCAGTAAGTTCTGCCATTGCCTCGGTTGCTCTGCGGCAGGCTTCTATGGCAACGCTGGGGGTTTTGAGGAAACGTTCATCAAGACCGATAGGACGGCGTGAATCCGGCTCAGTGCTGTTTGCTTCTTCCTTATCCGGAATGATAATGTGAGAAAGCTTTACAAGCACATTAGAAAACGGCAGAAGGATAATCGTTATTGCGATATTAAAAATCGAATGCATTACAGCGATGCCGATATATCCTACAGTCTGGTCAAAAATACTAAGATCAATGACATGCTGAAGTATCATTGCTACAGGCAGCAGTATCAGAGTTCCAAGGACTTTGATAAGAATGTGTATGCAAGCAACTCTTTTTGCACTTTTATTTACACCGATACTCGATATGAGAGCTGTAACACAAGTACCGATATTAAGTCCCATTACGATCGGAAGAGCCATGCCGTATGTTAAAGCACCTGTCTGTGAAAAGGCCTGCAATATACCAATAGAAGCAGCTGAGCTTTGAATGATACCTGTAAATCCGGCACCAACGATAACTCCGAGTATCGGATTCTTGAATGCAGTAAGTCCGCTCTGGAACTTAGGCGAATCTGCGAGAGGTGTTACTGCTCCGGACATGAGCGACATACCTGTCATTATAATTGCGAATCCAACAAGTATCCTGCCTATATCCTTCTTTTTATTTTTCTTTGCACCCATTATCAATATAACACCCAGAAGTGCTACTAAAGGTGCAAATGAAGTTGGCTTCAGCATCCTTATAAAAGGATTTTTTCCGTCTACTCCGGCAAGGCTTAGTATCCATGCGGTCAGAGTAGTTCCGATATCAGATCCAAAGCAAACTGCTACTGTCTGATCGAGATTCATCAGGCCGGAGTTTACAAATCCTACCAGCATGACTGTCATGGCGGAGGAGGACTGTATCGCAACAGTTACTCCCATACCCAGCATTATGGCTTTTAATTTGTTTGATGTCATTTTCTGAAGAGCTTTTTCCAGCTTTCCGCCGGTAAGCTTTTCAAGTCCTGTGGACATTACGTTCATTCCGTAGAGGAAGAAGGCAAGTCCTCCGAGCATTGTGAAGATGTTAAAAATCGAGAATTTTTCGTCCATGTTATTTCTCCTGATCCTTTGGCAGTCCGTGTGCATCGGACGCCTTATTTTTGTATGATCCACTTCTTTCTATACGCTTTTTATTATAATAGTATCTTTTAAAAAGGTCAAGAGACTTTTACTTTATTTAACCTGAATTTAACATTAGACTATGCAGTGATCAGTTATGAGAAAGCGGAAAGTAGTTCCATAGAGCGTAATGGGTGAGAACCTTAGGATTCTCCACGCTATGTTGTAATTA
>JAAYBK010000424.1 GCA_012718885.1 Ruminococcus sp.
AGGATAGTGTTCTCTTTTTTCCAGAGATTATGCTTGAGGTGGTGCTTGATACGTCCGGCCTCGCACATACCGCTGGCGGAGATTATGACCTTGCAGCGTGAATCGCTGTTTATCGCCCTTGAATCATCGCTGGAGACAGTGCGGATCAGTCCCTCAAAGGCTATAGGATTTATTCCCCGCCTTACAAATGAAAGAGCCTCCTCATCATAACAGCTCTCACGGTTGCTTATGAATATATCGGTAGCTTCATTTGCAAGAGGACTATCCACGTATACCGGGAAATCATCATGTCCCTTTACGAGCCCCTCCTCCTTTATATGCCTTATGAAGTACAGCATCTCCTGTGTCCTGCCAACGGCAAATGAGGGGATTATTACGCTTCCGCCACGGTCAAAAGTCTTTTGGAGCACCTCTGAAAGAGCTGTAACATAGTCAGTGGGACGATTATGGAGCCTGTTTCCGTAGGTCGATTCGATCACTACATAGTCGGCAGAATCCACACACTGCGGATCACGTATAAGGGGCTGCTCAGTATTGCCGATATCGCCGGAAAATACTATCTTTCGTGTCTCACCGTCCTCTGTAAGAGTAAGTATAATACTGGATGATCCAAGAAGATGACCTGCGTCACGGAAGGATACGTTTATTCCCTCGCTCACATCAAATGGAGTATCATAGTGATGCGGCACAAACAACTCGATCGCACCGAGAGCATCATCCATAGTATAGACCGGCTCGTAATCCTCCTCACCCTTACGTCTTGCTTTACGGCTGCGCCATTCTGCTTCAAATTCCTGGATATGAGCACTGTCACGGAGCATTACGCTGCAAAGATTGGAGGTAGCCTCTGTAGCGTGTATTTCCCCCTGAAATCCGCCTGCATAGAGCAGCGGCAGAAGTCCTGAATGGTCTATGTGAGCATGAGTCAGCAGCACAAAGTCTATTTGTGACGGTGAAACAGGTATCTGGACATTTTCAAAGATATCCTCACCCTGCTGCATACCAAAATCTACAAGAAATTTTTTGCCGCAAGCCTCCAGATAAGTACAGCTTCCGGTAACTTCATGTGTAGCGCCAATAAAAATCATTTTCATAATATCCGCCTCCGGAGATAGATTTGTTGAGCATTGTTTATAGTATATGATAGCTGTTATTGTGAGATTTATCATATCATACAATAATTATATCACATTTTCTCTGAAAAGTCCACAAAAAAATATTGAAAAAATATCAAAAATATGATATAATCATTATATGAACAAATCTGTTCATATAATAATATTATTAAGGGGACATTTGGATGAATATAGAAGTCGACAGGATCAATGAAGGCATTAAAAATTCGCCTAAGGAATATATAGAGACAGCTAATCAGGACTACGTTTACCGCCTTAAACATATCGTTGATGACATTATCGAACACCGTGACGAAAAACCGGTAATACTTCTCTCCGGCCCATCAGGATCAGGCAAGACCACTACTGCTCTGATGATCGAGAAAATGCTGGACGATCAGGGACACGATACCCATACGCTCTCAATGGATAACTACTTCTGCTCCCTCACTCCTGAGGAAAAGGAGCTGGCTGCACAGGGCAAAATGGATCTGGAATCTCCGCTGAGAGTGGACAGCAAACTCCTCAGCGACCAGATAGAGGCAATGAGCGCCTGTGAGGAGGTCGAGATACCAAGGTATAACTTCAAGAGCTCCTCACGTGAGCCCGGCGGAAGACGCTTCAGGCGCAATCCGGGCGAGCTGGTAATATTTGAGGGTATACACGCTCTCAATCCGGATGTAATTACTGTTCCGGATTCACAGATCTGCAAGATCTACGTCAGTGTCCGCACCCGTATAACCGACGGCCAGACTGTGCTCCACCCTTCAAGGGTAAGACTGCTCCGCCGCATGATAAGAGATAAGAAGTTCCGCAAACGATCCCTCCAGGAGACAATGAATATGTTCCACAGCGTTGAATCCGGCGAGAATAAGTATATCATGCCCTATAAGGAACGCTCAAACTACGATGTGGATACGTTCATGCCTTACGAGCTAAGCGTTTACCGTGATCCGCTGATAGGTCAGCTCCGGGAAATGTCGGATATACCTGAGATAGCCGAGACTCTTGAAGTGCTGGAGAATATGGAGCCGGTAGACAGCAAGCTACTGCCGCCAGATTCCCTGGTGTGCGAGTTCGTCGGCAATAGCCAGTTCAAGTATTGACAACGAAAAACAGGACGAACTGCGTGTCTTGCTTATATAAAAGTATATGTCAGTTACTCGGGGAAAACCTTTCTGAGGAAAGGTTCTTCCCCGAACCCCTTTCCAAAGACTTTTAATCTTAATTTTCCCCCAGATAGGGCGCATGGTAATAAAAAAGCCCATGTAGTTATTACATGGGTTGCGCCCTATATGG
>JAAYBK010000425.1 GCA_012718885.1 Ruminococcus sp.
AAAAAATAATCGATTTATACAATTTGTAAACATATACAATAACGTCATTGTACAAAGCCTGAAGATCCTGTGAACTTATTTCGCTGGATTCTTTGGGCTTTTTTATGCTTTTAGATATATGATTATTCAAATTTTTCATCAAATAATCGATATCACTCTTGAAGACGAGGCCGGAAACCAGTGGCATATTGACAGAGTAAAATATGTCAGAGTCGGAAATTTCAGAATAATTCTTGGTTCAGCTATCGGCGTAGCCGGTATCGGAGCCGGAGTATTGTTCCACTTCCTTCGCAGAAGAAGATCCTGACAAAAATACAGATTATACAGCCTTGCCTGTGAAAACGGACAGGGCTGATTTTTTACAAATATCCTGTATATTTCTTTGACTAATCTGTGTTTATGTGGTATAATATACATAAATAATTATCCGGAGGCTTAATATGAATAAAGCAGAGGCAGAAAATAGAATAAAGGAGCTTTCAGAGCTTCTTGAAAAATACAGTTATCAGTATTATGTCCTTGATGCGCCTGAAATATCAGACTACGACTTCGATATGCTGATGCAGGAGCTAAAGAAGCTTGAAGCAGACTTTCCAGAGCTTGTTCTTCCGACCTCTCCTACCCAGAGAGTAGGCGGAATCGCTCTCAGCAAATTTGAAAAGGTCCATCACGAAGTACAGATGGCAAGTCTCCAGGATGTCTTCTCCTTTGAACAGGTAGAAGCGTTTGTTGCACGCTGCCGTGAGGAGCTTGGCAGCGTAGAATTCTCTGTTGAGCCGAAAATAGACGGACTCTCTGTTTCTCTTGAATACGAGAACGGTGCTCTTCTGCGTGGCTCCACACGAGGAGACGGATTCGTTGGTGAGGATGTTACTTCAAACATAAAGACGATACGTTCTATACCTTTGAAGCTGGAAAATGCCCCTGTATTTCTTGAAGTTCGCGGCGAGGTGTATATGCCCCGTTCAAGCTTCTTTGAGCTGGTCGAACAGCAGGAGCTCAACGATGAAACTCCCTTCAAAAATCCCAGAAACGCAGCTGCCGGCTCACTCAGACAGAAGGATTCACGCATAACTGCAAAGCGAAAGCTTGATATTTTCATATTCAACGTCCAGCAGGTGAGGGGAGAAGAGTTTGCCTCACACAGCCGGTCGCTTGATAGATTGAAAGAGCTTGGTTTCAAAACTATCCCTTCTTATAAGGTATGTACAGATTATGCAGAAATTGAAAATGAGATAAAGCGTATAGGCGAGGATCGTGCAGCGTTTTCATTTGATATTGACGGAGTTGTTATAAAGGTTAACTCTCTTGCTCAGCGTGACTTAATGGGAGCAACTGCAAAAACTCCAAAATGGGCAGTCGCATATAAATTCCCCCCAGAGGAAAAGGAAACAAAGCTTCTTGATATTGAAGTCAACGTTGGCAGAACAGGTGCTATAACGCCTGTTGCTGTGTTTGAACCTATACTCCTTGCCGGTACGAGCGTATCAAGGGCTGTTCTTCATAATCAAGACTTTATCGATGAAAAAGACATCCGTGTCGGAGATATAATAGTCGTAAGAAAAGCCGGGGAGATAATCCCGGAAGTTCTGAGATCAGTTTCGCACAACGAAGATTCCGTTCCTTTCAGGCTGCCTGCTGTCTGTCCTGTATGCGGAACACCTTCTGTAAGAGATGAAGGCGAAAGCGTTCTCAGATGCCCGAACATGGAATGTCCTGCACAGCTTCTTAAAAATATGATCCATTTTGCGTCAAAAAGCGCAATGAACATCGATGGACTTGGTGAGGCGAACATGAAGCTGCTTGTTGACAGTAAGCTTGTCAGCTCACCTGCTGATCTGTATATACTGCGAAAAGAACAGCTTTTGTCACTTGACAGATTTGCAGATAGATCTGCTGAAAACCTAATAAACGCCATAATGGCCTCAAAGAACAATGAAGCCGACCGCCTGCTCCATGCACTGGGTATAAGAAATATCGGACAGAGGGCAGCAGTGCTGCTCTGCGAGAAATTTGGCGGCATTGATTCTCTTATGACAGCTGATAAGGACGAAATAATGTCCATAGAGGGATTTGGCGATGTTATGGCTGACAGTGTATATGATTCCCTCAGAGAGCCGCATATGGTAGAACTAATCAGTCGTCTCAGAGAATATGGTGTTAATATGACATACAGTAAACAAGCAGTCTCAGACGATAGATTTTCCGGAATGACATTTGTGCTAACGGGAACTCTCCCAACAATGAAGCGTGATGAAGCGAAAGCGCTTATAGAAAGCTTCGGTGGAAAGGTCAGTGGCTCTGTATCAAAGAAAACGACATATGTTGTTGCAGGAGAAGATGCCGGAAGCAAGCTGACCAAGGCGCAGGAATTGGGCATAGAGATACTTTCAGAGGCTGATCTGCTTGAAAAAACAAAATAAGGAGGAATAAGAATGTTATTTATATGTTATCCAAAATGCACTACCTGCAAGAAAGCACAGGCATGGCTGGACAGCAAGGCTGTCAGCTATGAAATACGTGATATAAAGGAACAGAATCCCACATACAACGAGCTTAAGGTATGGTACGAAAAGAGTGGACTGCCGCTGAAGAAATTCTTTAATACAAGCGGTTTGCTCTACAAATCAATGAATCTGAAAGACAAGCTTCCCGGAATGAGCGAGGAAGAACAGCTAAGACTGCTTGCGACCGACGGAATGCTTGTAAAGCGCCCTATCCTTATAAACGACAGCCGGATCCTGACAGGATTTAAGGAAAAAGACTGGGAAGAAGCTATAAAATAAAAAAGGAGGACGTACCAGCCGGGTGCGTCCTTTGTTAACCACAGGTAATTCATATAGATTATTCGTGTTAGCATGATATAATTATATAAAATCAACTATGGAGTGATGTGATGAAGCAATATAATGTTACCGGAATGTCCTGTGCAGCTTGCAGTGCAAGGGTAGAAAGGGCTGTCTCGTCAGTTGAAGGCGTAACGTCATGTTCAGTAAGTCTTCTTACAAATTCAATGGGAGTTGAGGGAACATTTTCTGACAATGCGATCATTCAGGCAGTAAAGGATGCAGGCTACGAAGTATCACCAAAAAACAGTGGTGCTGAGACTTCTGTCAGCGAAGAACCACTGAAGGATACAGAAACTCCGCTGATGAAAAAAAGGCTTATAGCGTCCCTTGGCTTCCTTATCGTGCTAATGTATATTTCCATGGGCCGCAATATGCTGGAACTGCCTCTGCCGTCATTTATGGATGGAAATCATGTAATGATCGGCATAGCACAGATGATGCTTGCAGCTATTGTAATGGTTATAAACCAGAAGTTTTTTATTAACGGATTCAAAGGGCTTATACGGCGCTCGCCCAATATGGATACCCTTGTGGCACTTGGCTCGACGGCTTCATTTGTCTATAGTACCTGGTCACTGTTCACAATGACTGATGCACAGATGAAGAATGATATCGATGCTGTAAAAAGCTATATGCACGGCTTCTATTTTGAATCTGCGGCGATGATCCTCACACTCATAACAGTCGGAAAAATGCTTGAAGCAAGATCAAAGGGAAAAACTACGGATGCGTTAAAAAGCCTTATGAAGCTTACGCCAAAAACAGCAAATGTTATCAGAGCAGGGGAGGAGCAGACTATCCCCGTAGAACATGTGAAAAAGGGAGATATTTTTGTAGTAAGACCCGGAGAGGATATCCCTGTTGACGGAATAGTTATTGACGGAGAAACAGCTGTAAATGAATCTGCACTTACAGGAGAAAGCATACCTGTAGACAAAACAGCAGGTGACTCAGTCTCCTCCGCAACTCTCAATCAATCCGGATTTATACGCTGTGAAGCAACAAGAGTCGGTGAAGATACCACTCTTTCACAGATCATAAAAATGGTAAGTGACGCAGCTGCCACAAAAGCTCCTATAGCAAAGATAGCGGATAGAGTATCGGGAGTATTTGTTCCGGTGGTTATTGGTATCGCTTGTATCACTTTTGCCGTATGGCTGATACTCGGAAGAAATGTTGGATTTTCACTTGCAAGAGCAATATCTGTACTTGTTATAAGCTGCCCCTGTGCTCTCGGACTTGCAACACCTGTCGCAATAATGGTCGGAAACGGTGTTGGTGCAAAAAATGGTATACTTTTCAAGACTGCGGTATCGCTAGAAGAGTCCGGCAAGGTCGCTGTTGTAGCACTGGACAAAACCGGTACTATAACCTGCGGTGAACCTCGTGTTACAGACATCATACCATGTAGCGGAACAACTGAAAACGAATTACTACAGACAGCAGTATCGCTTGAAACCAAAAGCGAACATCCTCTTGCCAGAGCTATAATAAAGTATGGAGACCAACATGATATGAAGCCTTATGAAGTCAATGGATTCAAGGCGATATCAGGAAACGGCCTTTCCGCATCAATTGACAGTGAAGAGCTTCTGGGCGGAAATTATGAGTTTATCAGCAGCAAACTCATTATTCCTGAAGATGTAAAAACAATCGCAGAGAAACTTGCCGCAAACGGAAAAACGCCCCTGTATTTTTCAAAAAACGGCAAGCTTGAAGGCGTTATAGCTGTAGCCGATACTATAAAGGATGAAAGTCCGGAAGCGATACGTCAGTTGCAGAATATGGGGATACGTGTTGTTATGCTTACCGGAGATAACGAACGAACAGCAAACGCAATAGGCAGACAAGCCGGTGTAGATGATGTCATAGCAAATGTAAAGCCGGAAGGCAAAGAGGCTGTGATTCGCAAACTCAGGAAATATGGACGCACAGCAATGGTAGGAGACGGTATAAACGATGCTCCAGCACTTACAAGTGCTGATATAGGCATTGCGATAGGCGCTGGTACAGATGTAGCTATAGATGCGGCGGATGTAGTCCTTATGAAAAGCAAGCTGACAGACGTTCCGGCAGCGATCCGCCTGAGCCGTGCAACGCTCAGGAATATTCGTGAAAATTTGTTCTGGGCATTTATATATAATGTTATCGGTATCCCGTTGGCAGCCGGAGTTTATATCAAGCTTTTCGGCTGGGAACTCAATCCGATGTTTGGTGCAGCAGCAATGAGTCTTTCAAGCTTCTGCGTGGTCACAAATGCTTTGAGACTGAATCTTTTCAGGCTGCATGATACTTCAAAGGATAAAAGGATCAATAAACGCAATGAAGTACCGGCAGAAAATGAACAGCCTGGAACTTATACAGTTATTATAAAAGGTATGATGTGCGGACACTGTGAAGCACGAGTAAAAAAAGCTCTTGAAGAACTGCCTTTTGTAGACAGTGCAGATACAGATCATACCAAAGGAACTGCGGTGCTATCAGTATCAAAT
>JAAYBK010000426.1 GCA_012718885.1 Ruminococcus sp.
GAAGGCGTCCGTACCTGTGCTGTTTTCGGCGGTGCAAGCATGGATAAGCAGATATCCGAACTAAAACGTGGTGCTAATATCGTCATAGGTACTCCGGGCCGTGTTATGGATCATATCCGCAGACGTACCCTTAAACTCGAAGGCATACGCACTGTTATCCTCGATGAGGCCGATGAAATGCTGAACATGGGCTTCCGTGAGGATATTGAAGCCATTCTTGCGGACATTCCTCAGGACAGGCAGACTGTTCTCTTCTCGGCTACTATGCCGCCAGAGATAATGGCTCTTACCAATAAATACCAGAACGATCCTGTCCAGGTCAAGATAAAGTCTTCACAAAAAACAGTTGAGCTTATAAGCCAGTTCTATTTTGAGGTTGCAATGGGGAGAAAGACTGACGCACTCAAGCTTCTTCTGGCAGCATATTCTCCCTCTTCAGCTATGATATTCTGCAACACAAAGGCAATGGTGGATCAGCTCACAGATGAGCTCATGAAAGCAGGTTTCCGTGCAGCAGGTCTTCACGGGGATATGAAGCAGATACAGCGTACTCAGGTAATGAACAGCTTCAAAAAACAGGCTGTGGGAATACTTGTGGCTACCGATGTCGCTGCACGAGGCATCGATGTAAACGGCGTAGATGCAGTTTTCAACTATGATCTTCCACAGGACAACGAGTATTACATACACCGAATCGGACGTACCGGCCGTGCCGGAAAGACCGGTGCTGCATATACCCTTATCACCGGCCGCAGACAGCTCTCCGAGCTTCATGCGATAGAAAGATTCACTCACGCTGAGATAAAGCTCCTTCCCCTACCTGACAAATCAGATATCATTTCTATGAAGAAGGATGCTATCGCTGAGCGTATCTCCTCATCAGAGGCAAGCCACCACGCTTATGATATCCTCGACAGGCTCTCTGCTTCAGGAATAGACTACCGTGAAGCAGCCGCTCGTATAATAAATGAGATCCTCCAGAAGGAGATAAAGGATCTTCCGGAATTTGAAGCTGCAAGGCCACTCAGAAACGGCAGAAGAAACGGCGCAAAGACTGTGAAGGTGGATATCAATATCGGCCGCAGTAAGCGTATCGCTCCTAACTTTATCCTTGGTGCACTTGTTGACGCTACAGGTATGTCAGGTAAGGACTTCGGTAAGATAGATATTTTTGATGAACATACTACTGTTGAAGTTCCCGAATCAGAGCTGGAATACATCATTGACAGCACAGATTCCATACGTATAAACGGTCATCAGGTTCAGGTCAAGCAGTGGAGCGGAGTTTCTGTTTCAGATAAAAAGAAGGGCTATCGCCGTGATGATAAGCCCAAATTTGACCGCAAACGCTCTGCATATGGAAACCGGAAAAGATCAGATGTCTTTTCAGATTATATACCCGACCGCAAAAAACGCACGAAAAAACGTCATTGAGAGGGGTGAAAAACTATGGCAAACAACAAGAAGAGAAAGCACAGCACTAACACAAGAAATGTGAAGAAAGAGGCTCAGGAAGTTCAGCAGACTGTAACATCAGCAAGTAAGCCTAAGGATGAGCGAAAAATGATAATCCGCATCGGGATGCTTATACTTGCTCTTATCATGGCTCTCGGCGCTGTACTGCCGCTGTTTTTCTGAATCAAATATAAAAGCTATCCTCCTGACCGGAGCAATTTCCGGCCGGGAGGATTTTTTTGTCATTTCTGCCCACAGAAAACGACATATTCCGCAGGACAAACGCATTATAATAATATCAGACAAAGCTTGACGAGGTGTATTATGGAAACTGTCTATGTAGATGTTCTTCTGGTGCTCAATATCTATGTCAATTACTTTTTGCTTAGGATAACAGCCGCCCTGACCGGTTCAGCACTGAAAGTCCGGCGCTGTATAGCAGCTTCTGCATATGGCAGCTTATTCTCCCTACTTTCCGTAGCACCGGAGCTAAGTTTTACCGCAGTTACTGCCATAAAATCCCTGGCCGCCATAACTATAGTAATGCTTGCTTTCGGCATACATGGAAAAATAAGGCTATTCAAGGATACCGTCGCTTTTTTCGTTTCAAATTTTATACTTGCAGGAACGGTATATGCAATTTATTCCTGGGCACGTCCGGATTTTATTCATATCGGCAATTATTACTTCTATGCTGATTTCTCGCTTATAATACTCATCGTTTCCACCGCAACGCTGTACTTCATCACTGCGCTTGCAAAACGTTTTCTGGCTGCTGAGCAGCATATTAACGGGAATTACAATGTTTCTATCCGTCACAAGGATAAGATAATCATGCTTGAAGGGCTGGCTGATACAGGAAACAAGCTCTTCGACCACTTCTCCGGCAGACCTGTCATAGTGTGCGACAGCGAGCTATTCTATCCTGATCTGGAAAAAGCTGCCGCTTCATTGCCGAGGGGGTTCAGGCTTGTCCCCTGCGGCACAGTCTCCGGCAGCAGCGTTATGCCGATATTCCGTCCGGACGAGGTCATCATAAGCAATAATGATTCAGGTGAAAGAAAGCCTGTCAATGTTATGATCGGCATTGGACAAAGCGGCGGCAAGGCGATCTTTGATCCGTTAATTCTAAAAAGATGACAATAAAGGAGTACACCATGAAACAAGTAAAAAAAATCATGTCAAAGCTTATCTCGATCTTCACAGGAAATGTATTCTACATAAACGGTCCGGACACGCTTCCGCCTCCGCTTAACAAACAGGAGGAAAACGAAGTCTTTCTCCGCCTTACAGATAATGATCCGGAGGCAAGGAACACCCTGATCGTTCATAATCTCAGACTCGTTGTGTATATCGCAAAGAAATTCGAGTCAACCGGCATCTGCCTTGAGGATCTTGTATCTATCGGAACTATCGGTCTCATAAAAGCTGTCAACACATTCTGTCCCACAAAGAACATCAAACTTGCAACCTATGCTTCACGCTGTATCGAAAATGAGATACTTATGTTCCTGAGGAAATCTTCTCAATATCGGAATGATCTTTCCATTGACGAGCCGCTGAATACCGACTATGACGGCAATGAGCTGCTTCTGTCAGACGTTATCGGCACTGACGATGATATCGTCAATAAAGGCATTGAAACCGAAGCGGAGCGTGAGATACTCCGTGAAGCGGTCGCCGGACTTTGCGACAGAGAAAGAGAGATAATGGAAATGCGGTTCGGCCTCATCAACGGGAAAGAACTTACCCAAAAGGAAGTGGCCGACCGCATCGGAATCTCGCAGTCATATATATCAAGACTTGAGAAAAAGATAATCAAAAAGCTGAGAGTGAAGCTGGAAAGCATCGTCTGAAAGCTACATCTCACGCATCTTGTCATACAATGACGGTGAAACAGAAGTCATCAGAATCATGGATGAGGTAGCTATATCAAGTATGATATGACCGGCTATCACTGGAATCGGATCTCTGTTTTTCCGGTAATACCAGCATATAGCCAGCGTCAGCGGCAGAAACGAGAGGAACCTGTATACCACATACTTCATGTCAAAAAGCGTCGGAATAAAGCTGTGCTGTAGTGCAAAGAAAAATGCAGGGATAAGGATAGCTGCGTACTTATTCCTGAAACGCTCCACTCCGCAGCCAAGATACAGACCCTCTTCTGCCAGAGCAGTGGATACCGGCAAAATAATAAAATTCACCGCTGCAAGTCCGACAGGTATCGGTGCTATCAGCATTGGCGACATATATGGCAGCTTGCCGTAGCATATAAATCCGGCCAGGTACATACCGGCCATTCCAACAACGATAAATGCTGCAGCGATCGCTGCTATCTTCTTTATTGAAGCAGAGCCTCTCTTTAGATTTATCAGCTCACAGTAATTACTTCCGGCTTTCCGTGAAACAAGTACAAGAAAAAGTATCAGGATAATATTCACGGAGCTTGCTGCCACAGACCACCAATTGCTGATGCCACTGACATCATTTCCGACTGAATATGAACCAATAATAAAAATAAGAAAAAAGATGATACTGCGTACCGGCAGCAGGTACCTGAGCCGGTCAAGCTTTGCATTTTTACTGTTATTCATAAATTTACCCCAAGTTTTATTTTGCTTTACATGATAACTTATCAACCGAGAGCCTGAATACTGCTACGCTGTCAATAGCCTTATCACTGTAATCCCAGGATGTCTTTCCAGCAGCCTGACTCATAAGAATATCAAGTCCGGCTCTCTTTTCGTCAAGACTTTCAAGCAGGCTAAGCTCACCAGTACCTATGATGCTCTGGAATCTTGCAGAATAGTCACAGGCGGTATCCCCCTCCAACAATTCATAATTCCCGTCTA
>JAAYBK010000427.1 GCA_012718885.1 Ruminococcus sp.
CTTACATACATCATGGAGCAGTCCGGCAAAGTAGGCCTTGTCCGGATCCTCTCCGTATTTTTCTGCCAGCTTCCTGCATTCGGCAGCAACATTCAGCGAATGAACATATCTTTTTGCCGAAAGATTAGCCTTCAGAAACTTCTTTTTCTCATCTGGATCGAACTGCAAAACAGAATCACCTCTGTACGAATATAATCCTTTCGATCTTATATATTGTACTACATTTTCATTGAGATAGCAAGCAAAATTCTTATTTTTTGAAATTTTTTTTCTGATCTCCGTTGATGACATTATGACCGGAGATGACTCGCTTATCAGAATGTCTCCGAATCTGCTCAGCTCCGCTGCCTTTTTCTTTAGGAGCTTCATATCGCCCTGATTTCTTGATACTACACAAAGCGTTACCTCGCTGAGAATATCGCTGAATCTGTACCAGGTATCGAAGGACAGCAGCATATCGCTGCCGACAAGCAGATAAAGCTCGTCATCCGGATGTCTTCTCCGGAAATGTTCAACGGTGTATATCGAATAGCTTACCCTGTCCGAGCTGAGCTCATAGCTGCTTACCTCAAACAGCGGATCTCCCTCCGCTGCCATTCTCAGCATGGCAAGTCTGTCATCACCGGACACGTATTCTGCACTTGAACGGTGTGGGGATATCCTTGACGGGACAAGATATATCTTTTCAAGGCCGAACTCCTCAGCAGCAGCCCTTGCAAGGTGTATGTGACCGTTGTGGACGGGATTGAAGCTCCCGCCGAATATTCCTATACGCATTCCGCACCCCCTGATAATGTATTCGTTTTTCTACCTGCTCCGGCAGCTTATTTTGCCTTTGGTATATTCTCTATTACCGGATCCTTCTCGTTGCGCTTGAAGAGCACGAATTTGCTTCCGATGACCTGAACTACATCTGCTCCTGTCATTTCCGCAACTGCATCGGCAGCCTCTCTTGCTGTCCAGCCGGAGTTTTCAAGCACTCTCAGCTTTATAAGCTCTCTCTTGCGGAGTGCCTCGGAAATATCCTTGCACATCGCCTCTGTAACTCCGCCCTTGCCTATCTGATAGATAGTCTCATATGTTGAAGCAATACCTCTGAGGTAAGCTCTCTGCTTGCTTGTAAGCATATCATTCACCATATCTTTCCTTCAACAGATCGTACAGCGCTCTCATAGCTGCACCTCTGTGACTTATCGCATTTTTCTCGTCTGCACTCATTTCCGCAAGTGTGCGGCTTCCGTAAAGGAATACCGGATCGTAGCCGAAGCCGTTGTCTCCCCGCTTTTCAGTGCTTATCCTGCCCTCGCAGCTTCCTGTTACTACATCAAGGCATTCGTAATCCATGAATACCAGCCAGCACTCAAAACGTGCGGAGCGTTCATCCTCCGGAACATCTTTAAGCTCTTCAAGGAGCTTGTCACATTCCTCACCCTTGGGAGCATATCTTGCCGAATGTACTCCCGGTCTTCCGCCGAGAGCGTCAACGCAGAGACCGCTGTCGTCTGCGATAACGGGAAGGCCTACGATATCGTATACCGTCTGCGCCTTTATAACCGCATTTTCTTCAAAGGATTCGCCGTTTTCGTCAGCCTCAACGTCAGCGCCGGCTTCCCTCTGGGAGATCACCTCTATGCCAAGGGGAGCAAGTATCTCTCTTGCTTCCCTGAGCTTATTTGCGTTGTTGGTAGCCATTACCAGCTTCTCAATCATCGTCTTCATCCTTTCTGCCGAACAGTCGTCTGAAGAAGCCCTTCTTCTTTTTCTTCTCAGGCTCTTCCTCTTCATCTTCCTCGGCATCCTCCGAGTCTTCCTCGTCTGAATCATCCTCATCGGTATCATCATCCTCGTCGTACTCTTCGTCCTCGTCCTCATACTCCTCATCGGACTCTTCATCGTAATCGTACTCGTCTTCATCCTCGTCAGAGTCTTCTTCCTCGTACTCTTCTTCGTCGTCCTCGTCGAAGTCATCCATATAATTTGTATTGTAGGTGTAGCCCTCGGCCTGTATCATGCCCTCAGGCTCATCCTCATCGTCCTCGTCATCAGCAAGCTCTGCGTTGTGTTCTCTGAGGTACTGCTCCAGTGCTTCACGGGCACCCTCTTCATCATCCTCATCGTCATCCTCGTCAGAGTCATCTTCGTATTCGTACTCATCTTCGTACTCTTCCTCGGAATCCTCATACTCATCATCGTATTCCTCATCCTCGTACTCTGTATCCTCAGTGATCTCCTCTGTCTCTTCCTCTTCTTCCTCAAAGTCGTTATCACTGAACAGTGCCTGAACGAAGGTGCGGCTGTCGAATGGCTGAAGATCATCGATCTTCTCGCCTACACCAATGAGCTTTACAGGGATGCCAAGCTCGTTCTTTATGGAGATAACGATACCTCCCTTTGCTGTACCGTCAAGCTTTGTGAGAACGATACCTGTGATAGGCGCAGTCTCACTGAACAGCTTCGCCTGATTTACAGCGTTCTGTCCGGTAGTTGCGTCAAGGACGAGAAGCACCTCTCTTGAGCACTCACCTGCCTTGTTGTCGATGATACGGTTTATCTTCGCAAGCTCATCCATAAGATTCTTCTTGTTGTGGAGACGGCCTGCTGTATCTATTATTACTACATCACATTCTCTTGCCTTTGCCGCTTCAAGTGCGTCATATACTACTGCACCGGGATCTGAGCCCTCTGCGTGCTTTACTAACTCAACACCTGCGCGCTCTGTCCATACTTCAAGCTGATCTATAGCTGCGGCACGGAAGGTATCAGCAGCGGCAACAAGCACCTTCTTGCCCTCATTCTTGAACTGATAGCAGAGCTTTCCTATAGTAGTCGTCTTTCCTGCGCCGTTTACGCCGATGACCATTATTACTGCCGGTGACTGTGTAAGGTCGAGGCCGGTATCGTCTCCCATCATCTCGCCAATGACTTCCTGGATAAGATCCATGATATCGTTAGGGTCAGTGATGCCACGCTCCTTTATCTTCTTTCTGAGCTGGTCGCATATCTCCTCTGAGGTCTCAACGCCGATATCGCTCATTATCATAGCTTCTTCAAGTTCTTCAAACAGCTCCTCATCTATTTTTGTGAAGGAGTTGAAGATCCTTTTAAGTCTGCCCAGAAAGTTGTCCTTAGTCTTTCTGAGTCCTGCTGCAATCTTTGCAAAAATTCCCATAATAATTCCAATCTGCCCACAAGGGCTGTTATATTACATTCGTTCCATCCCAACGGAATGGGACATATCCTACTGTATATCAGCAACGTCCTCCTGGAAATCCACCTGCTCCATTTTCAGGAGCTTGGATATACCGTCCTCCTGCATGGTAACGCCGTAGAGCACGTTTGCCTCCTCCATAGCACTTCGTCTGTGTGTTACAAGGACGAACTGTGTAGTGTCAGTGAATTTCTTGAGATACTGTGCATACTTTCTTACATTTACCTCGTCAAGGGCTGCGTCTATCTCATCAAGTATACAGAACGGTGCAGGCCTTAGCTTTAGTATCGAGAAGTATATGGCGATCGCCACGAAGGACTGCTCCCCTCCCGAGAGGGAGATCAGGTTCTTTATGACCTTTCCGGGCGGCGCCACGCTTATCTCTATTCCTGACTCCAGAACATTCTCCGGATCGGTGAGTATCAGCTCGGCCTTTCCGCCGCCGAACAGCTCAACGAATATCTCCTTGAAATTGGAGTTGATTATCGCAAAGCTCTCGGAGAAGATCCTGCACATATCCTCAGTCAGTCCGGTTATAATCTTTTCCAGCTCAGCCTTTGAACGCTGAACATCTGCAATCTGTGCGGACATGAACTCGTATCTCTCGGATACTTCACGATATTCCTCGATAGCGTCTACATTTACGCTGCCAAGGTCTCTTATCTTCTTCTTTACAAGGTTCAGCTCCTGCTGTGCGGCAGCCATATCCTCGATCTTCTCGGCAAATTCAAGAGCCTCTGTCAGCGTCAGCTCATATACGTCATGGAGCTGATTGCGGATAAAGTCGTTATCACGCCGTCTTGCCTCTCGTCTCTCCTCCAGCATGGTGATATCACGTGAGAGCTTCTCCTTGGCATCATTGAATTCCTTTAGTCCCTTATTCAGCTCGTTGACCAGCCTGTTCTGCTCGGTATGTATCTCCTGACAGCGTCTTATCTGCTCATTATAGGAAGCAGTATTGTCCTTGAAGCCGGCCAGCTTCTCTTTAAGGCGGTTTATCTCTATCTCCTTATGGGAGATTATATCGTTCTGGCGGGCGATCTCCTCTTCAAAGCGCTTGCTGCCCTGCCTGAGCTCATCCATTGAAGATTCTATGCGCTGTATCTCCTGCTCAGCAGACTGCGTGTCCTTCACAAGCTCGATGCTGCGTATCTTCAGCCCTGACAGCTTCTCGGAAAGCTCTGCTCTCCGGGAACGAAGCTTCTCACGGGAATCCTCTCCCTGAGCACGCTTCTCCTCGGCAGTACGGATATCCTCTGCTGTCTGAGCAAGAGCCTTCTCCGTATCCTCTATGGTCTTCTCAGCCGCAGCTATACGCTGCTCGGCCTCAGCGATCTGTCTGCCCGAGCTTTCGGACTGTGAGCCTGTCTGCTCGATCAGTGAGTTGAGGCTTGATATCTCAGCGTTTATGCGAACTGCATCAGCTTCTGTACGTGAGAGCTCTTCCTTTGCAGCTTCCGTATCGTAACGGAGCTTCTCTGCCTCCGCACGGAGCTTCTCTGCATTTACCCTCAGCTTATCACGCTGCTCTGTCAGGCTCTCTATCTCAGAATCGAGGGTATCTATCTCGTTCTTGCGGCTTATCATACCTCCGGACTTCTGTGCGGAGCCTCCGGTGAATGAACCTCCGGCGTTGATGACCTGTCCGTCGAGGGTAACTATCTTGAATTTATAGCCGTACTTCTTGGCAATGAGCGTAGCTGTGTCGATATCCTCGGCAATGACTATCCTTCCCAGAAGCGAGGCGATGATGCCGCTGAACCTGGGATCAAACTTCACGATGCGGCTTGCATTTGCAATAAAGCCTTCGCAGTTTTCAAGTCCCTGCTCATTGAGCTCCCTGCCCTTTACGGAAGTAATTGGCAGGAATGTGGCACGGCCTCCGTGCTGCTCCTTCAGGAAACGGATACAGCGCTTGGCGATATCCTCATTCTCAACGATGATATTCTGCATTGCGCCGCCCAGGGCTGTCTCAACTGCCACTGCATACTCGTTTGCAACACTGATATTCTGAGCCACAGTACCGAATACGCCGCCTATCCTTCCCTGCTTGGAAGCCTTCAGCACCTGCTTTACGCTTCCGGCAAAGCCTTCCATATTGTTTTCAAGGTCGGTGAGTATCTTCCGGCGCTGCTGCTTGTCCTTTAGTTCATACAGTGCCTTCTCGAAATCGGCCTTTGCCTGCTCAAAGCCGTTTCTTCTGAAGGAATAAAGCTTTTCAAGACCGGTGAGCCTGTTTCTGAGCTCTCCGGAACGTTCCTCATTCTTTGACTTCTCTTCCTCGCTGGCTGTAAGCTGACTGCGATAGCCTTCAAGCTTCTGGCCGAACTCGCTGCCGCTCTCACGTAGCTGCGCCAGCCTTACATTTTCCTCTTCTATAGAGGCTTTTGCAGATTCTATAGTAAAGCGCTGCTCGCTCTGTTTTATATAGAGACTGTTGATCTCACTGCCGGCCTTGTCCATGCTGTCGCCCAGCTCTGAGTTCTCCTGCTCGGCCTTTTCAAAGGATGCGGTAGTCTCAGCTATCTCTGCCTCAAGCTGCTTCTTTGCTTCTTCAAGCTCACGGAGCACCTTCTCAGCCTCTGCCTTCTCATTTTCAAGGGCAGTTTTTGTCTCCTCGGAATTGCTGATGTTCTTTTCAGCAGTTTCTATTGCCTCCTGGCAGTGCTTGATATCGTTCTCGAATACAGCGATATCAGACTTCATTGAGGATGATTCCTGCTCCTCTTCGAGCATCTTCATTCTCAGCTCGTCAGAACGGATGGTGCTCTCCTGCATTTTTCTGTATCCCTCGGAGATCTTATCCTCCTCGCGCTGGATATCGTTCTCTATATTCTCATACTCATTCTGCTTCATGAGTATCTTGTTTTCAAGATCCTCAAGCTGCCCTTTGAGTTCATCCAGCCTGTTTACCCATACGGATATCTCAAGCCGTTTCCTCTCATCAGCAAGCTTTATGAACTTCTGTGCCTTTTCGGACTGAGTTTTCAGCGGTCCGACTCTGTTTTCCAGCTCGGAAAGTATATCAGTAAGACGGAGCAGATTCTCCTGTGCTGCTGAGAGTTTACGCTCTGCCTCCAGTTTCTTGTAGCGGAATTTTGAGATACCTGCCGCTTCTTCAAATATATCACGGCGCTCATTGCTCTTTGCGCCAACTATCTCTGCGATACGTCCCTGACCGATTATGGAGTAGCCGTCACGGCCGAGACCTGTGTCCATGAAGAGCTCGTTTATGTCCTTTAGCCTGCACTGGCGGCCGTTTATCATGTACTCGCTCTCACCGCTGCGGTAAAGCTTTCTGGTTATGGCAACCTCGTCCTCCATATCTGCAAGAGTATGGTCGGAATTGTCTATATTAAGAGTTACTGCGGCGAAACCCATGGGCTTTCTGGCAACAGTACCGGAAAAAATAACGTCCTCCATCTTATTTCCTCTGAGAGTCTTTGTGGACTGCTCTCCCAGTACCCAGCGCACTGAGTCGCCGATATTACTTTTTCCGCTGCCGTTAGGACCTACAACTGCGGTCAGTCCCTTGTCAAAGGTAAGGCTTATCTTATCCGGAAAGGACTTGAAGCCCTGTATTTCAAGTGATTTAAGGTACAATCCCTCACCTCCTCAGTAGTACGCATTTATATACGGGGATCCTTTCATCCCCTATTATTTTCAGCTCTGTTCCAAGCTCCCTGAAATAGTTTATGTTCGATCTGTTCTGTCCTACAGCCTTGCTTATCTCACGGCTGTTTACTGCTGCGGTAATGCTCCTGCATTCACTTACATCATCAAAATAAAAGAATATCTCAGCCTGTATCACCGCACGGTATATCATCGACTCGCACAGCTCACGAAATGCCGGATGATAGTAGCCTGCCACCATATCCTGCTCAACAAATTCGCTGGCATGAAGTCCGCATTTTATTATCCTTACATTTTCGTGATACATACGGGCATAGTTCATTATGAATGCACAGCGCTCCACCATTTCGTCAAAGGGCGCCGGCACATACTCGCCGCTTTCATAAAGTTCAGCAAGCTTAGTGCCTTTCAGTACCACTACCGGATATATCCTCAGTGTATCCGGAGCAAGTGATATCAATGCCTTTGCTGTATCTATATCGCTTTTTTTACTGCTTTTATACAGTCCCGTCATCATCTGAAGACCAAGCTCAAAGCCGGCTTCTTTTATAAGACTGCAAGCACGCCTTACATCCTCCGAAGTATGTCCACGCTCATTTGCCGCAAGGACTTCATCGTCCATTGACTGTGCGCCAAGCTCTATTGCGGTGACTCCGTACATTTTCAGTATGCTCAGCACTTCCCTGCTGATACAGTCAGGGCGTGTGGAGCATCTTATACCACGGAATTTTCCCTCGCCCACAAACTGTGCAGCGGCACTTAGCAGCTCCAGCATATAATCCCTCGGGATAGCAGTAAAGCTGCCTCCGAAGAAGGCTATCTCCGTATTCTCTGGAGACTTTACCTCACCGAGAGCCTTACGGCATATCTCCCGGACTTCATTTCCGTCCGGCAGGTGCTGTGCGCCGCTTATAGTCCTCTGGTCGCAGAAGCTGCACTGATGCGGACAGCCCACATGAGGGATGAATATGGATATGTTACTGTGCTTCATATCCCATGAGTTCCAGAGCTTCCCTTGCGGCAAACTGCTCTGCTTCCTTCTTGCTCCTGCCCTTGCCGTTGCCGATGACCTGTGAATTCAGTCTGACCTCAACGACAAAGCGTTTGTTATGATCGGGGCCTTCCTCGCCTATGAGCACGTATTCCACCTTCTCCTCAGGATTCTTCTGAACTATCTCCTGGAGGACGGTCTTGAAATCACTGAACACAGGCTTCTGTGTTAGCTTTATATCGTCTGGCATGAAGCGGAGGATATGCTTTGCCGCCGCCTCAATGCCTCCGTCGAGGTATATCGCTGCGATAACCGCTTCAAAAGCGTCTGCCAGTATAGACGGACGCTCCCTGCCGCCGGTATTCTCCTCGCCTTTTCCAAGGAGGAGGTAGTTCCCGAGCTCTATCTGCTGAGCAAATATATGCAGGGACTTCTCACAGACCAGCGAAGCCCTCAGCTTTGTCAGCTCACCCTCGGCAACGTTAAGATTCTTGTAGAGGTAATCCGAAACAACTATTGAAAGAACGCTGTCTCCTAAGAACTCAAGACGCTCGTTGCTGCCACCGAAGTGTTTTTTCTCGTTTGCATATGATGAGTGTGAAAGTGCCTGATGTATGAGCTGCTTATCCTTGAACGTATAACCTATAGTTTTTTCTAATTTCTCGATGCTTTCCATATTATTTATCACTCCTTGCCGGGATTAGCCGCATAGCTTTCAATGACCCCGGTCACATTGCTGTCGATACATTTCTTCGCCTGTCTTACAGCGTTGAAAAAAGCTGTCGCATCAGAACTGCCATGTGCCTTTATTACAGGCATCCTTGCTCCGAGAAGTGCAGAGCCGCCGACCTCCTTGTAGTCCATCTGCTTGCGGAAGCTGTTGATCTTTTTCAGCGAGAACAGCGCTCCCATTTTTCCTGCACCAGAGAAGAACCACTTCATCTTCCTGCCGAAAAAGCTTCCCATGCCCTCATAGAGCTTGAGCACCACATTGCCGGTGAAGCCATCGGTAACTACAACCTGTACATCTCCGAGAGGAAGGTCTCTTGCCTCGATATTTCCTACGAAATTCAGTCCCGATCCGCTGAGCAGCTTGTATGCTTCCAGCTCAAGAGCTCTGCCCTTGGTCTCCTCGGCACCTATGTTGAGAAGAGCCACCTTCGGGTTCTCAACGCCCATGACCTTTTCCATGTATGCGCTGCCCATGCAGGCAAACTGCACCAGCATTTCAGGTCTGCATTCTGTATTTGCACCTGCGTCCACAAGGACAAAGCTGCCATTCTCACCGGGGATGACCGGTGAAGGTGCGATACGTTTAATGCCTTTGATACGCTTGACGATAAGGGATGAACCCATTACAAGAGCGCCTGTGCTGCCGGCAGAAACGAAGGCATCGCCTCTTCCTTCGGACAGTATCTTTAGTCCCAGCGCCATGGAAGTATTGCTTCCCGACTTGGTTATCTCCCTTGGTTCATCATGTATATCAAAAACATCATCTGTATGCGCTATCTGCATTCCCTTAAGGCTGATGCCGTTCTCAGATGCACAGCTGACGATTTTACTCTTGCTGCCGGTGAGAACGATATCCACTCCCAGCTCCTTTACTGCTCTTGCACAACCCTTTATAACCTCGAGGGGAGCGTTATCCCCTCCGAAAGCGTCAACAATGATCCTCATAGCCAATCCTTTCCAGCTCGTTTTTCAGCGAGCTTAAAGCTCTCTCCGCATATACCCCGTATTTTTCCTTCTTGTCCCTTATCCTGACGCCTATATCCGGCAGTATGCCCATATTCGCACCCATGGGCTGGAACTTTCCGCTGTTGAACGGATCGCTTATATACGCCGAAAGCGCTCCTGTCATAGTATCCTTCGGCAGCACCAGCGGCTCAAGGCCTTTTATTCTTCTGACAGCGCCTATACCTGCTATGATACCGCTTGCAGCAGATTCCATATAGCCTTCAACGCCTGTCATCTGTCCGGCAAAGAATATCTCCGGCCTGTTTCTCATTGAGAAATCAGCATTAAGCAGCTCCGGACTGTTGATGAAGGTATTGCGATGCATTACGCCGAACCTCATAAACTCTGCATTTTCGAGTCCGGGGATCATGGAGAAGATCCTCTTCTGCTCGCCGAATTTGAGATTTGTCTGGAAGCCAACAAGGTTGAAAAGCGTTCCCTCACGGTTCTCACGGCGGAGCTGTACCACTGCATAAGGTCTTCTGCCGGTGCGTGGATCATCGATACC
>JAAYBK010000428.1 GCA_012718885.1 Ruminococcus sp.
CATCGCAGAGGAAGTCCTCATATTCTGATTCATGGAGGTTAATCCTATGGCGCTTGAACTCCTTTTCAAGAGCGGCCTTGCCCTCGAGGATGTTCTCTTCACGCCTTTCCTTCTTGAACCATGAGCGTATCTTTGAACGAGCCTCATTTGTCCTTACGATATTGAGCCATGCTCTGTTCGGACCCTTATCGGGATCCTTGCTGGTTATGATCTCGCATATCTGTCCTGTCTGGAGCTTATAGTCAAGTGGAACAATCCTGCCGTCAACCTTAGCGCCAACAGTTTTATGGCCGATCTCAGTATGGATACGGTAGGCGAAATCGATAACAGTCGAATCTATAGGAAGGGATATGGAATTGCCCTTAGGAGTCATAACGACGATATCTTCCGGGGCAAGATCTGTCTTGATGATACGGACGATCTCCTCAACATCATCTGATGTCTGTTGAGCCTCGATGACCTGACGTACCCATGCAAGACGCTGTTCCATTTTGTCCTTGCCCTGGATTCCTTCCTTGTATTTCCAGTGAGCCGCAACGCCGTATTCCGCAGTTTCGTGCATATCCCATGTCCTTATCTGGACCTCAAAGGGGATACCCTCCTTACCCAGAACGGTAGTATGAAGTGACTGGTACATATTGGCTTTAGGAGTGGATATATAGTCCTTGAACCGATTGGGAAGAGGCCTGAACATATCATGGATAAGGCCGAGAACGTTATAACATTCAGCGATAGTATTGACGATAATGCGGACTGCATATTTATCATAGATCTCATCGATATTCTTATGGAAAAGGAATATCTTCTTGTAGATGCTGTATATACTCTTTACACGGCCGTCCACCTGCGGCGGATCTGAGAACTCCTCAGACTTGAAGCGCTGATTGATACGAGTCTTGATAGTCTCGATGAACTCCTCACGCTCCTCTTTCTTATTTTCGAGGATATGCTCTATCTCTGAGTAGGCATATGGATCAAGATAGTGGAAAGAGAGATCTTCAAGCTCCTCCTTTATCGCTCTGATACCGAGACGATGGGCGATAGGGGCATAGATATTCATTGTTTCGAGGGCAGTATTTCTCTGCTTTTCGATAGGTCTGTACTTGAGGGTACGCATATTGTGGAGGCGGTCTGCCAGCTTTATTATCATAACACGGATATCCTGGGACATAGCCAGAAGTATCTTGCGGATATTCTCAGCCTGCTGTTCCTCCTTAGTGAAGATAGGCATTTTACTCAGCTTTGTAACGCCGTCTACCAGCATTGCCACATCCTGGCCGAAACGTTTTTTCAGGTCGTCAAGTGTAGCTGGGGTATCCTCTACTACATCATGGAGGAGGGCTGCACAGATAGTATCGGTATCCATACCAAGCTCAAGCAGAGTATAAGCAACGGCGAGTGGATGGATGATATAGGCCTGACCTGAGGAACGCTTCTGTCCCTCGTGGGCTTTTGCAGCAAATTCATAAGCAGAAATGATCTTGCTCAGATCATACTGCTTGTCGTCAGTGAGGATCTTCTGTATGATCTTCTCAATAGTGAAGTCGTCATTGAAATCAGGTATTTCGCTGAGAAAATTCTCCGGAGCAGCGGCAGCCGTCTCAGGGATCGGGACCTCCATATCAGACTGAGGTGTATTTGAAACATTCATGTCATCAATCATAACAAACTCCTTGACCGGAATGGTCACCGCTTATTTACGGCCTGCGGAAGCCGGGATCAGACTGCTGAGCTTTTCCCTCAGCGTGACAAGAACAGGGGCAGAATCAAGATCAGCTTTTTTTGTGACGCTGACCCTGGATATTACAGAATCTACCGAAGAGATATGCACAAGGCCGAGCTGCCTAAGTGCTTCGGTAGCAATACAGAATTTACAGTAATTGATCCTCGGATCATTTAACCTTATGAAGAGTGCGTCAGAAGCAATTCCGTTCTGTGGGATCGCCTTATAGATCCTGACAACATCCTCACGGGAAGGAGACATCCTCGGGTAGTAATTCGGAGGAAGCTCCTCACCTCTGAGGAAGGCCTCAAAGGAAGCGAGGGCTGCAAAGTAGCTGCTCTGCTGGAAATCATGGGGGCGAATATCCTCTGCGATTATGGATACGGAGGAATTGCCCTTATACTCATTTATACCGAGAGACACTATCATATCACAGACGGAATCTTTCCCGCAGATCAGGGATGATGGGGGAGTGCGGAAAACAAGCACATCGAATTGTCCGAATCCGAATTTGACTTTCAGCTTTGAGTGAGCGCCGCCTGAAAGCGGGTAAACATCGAGCACAGCGGCGTTTTCTATATAAAATAACGGTTTTTCGTTGTCAGTACCGAAGGGCTGGAGCAGTTCAAGTCCCTGAACGGTCTGAACAGTCAGTTCTGCCGGACTTACCGGCGCATTTGCAGTGATCGTATAGACCGGCATAGTCCTGTGATTTTCGAGGGCATATTTTTCAATTAGCTCCCGGAACTTGTCTGCCATACCAGGGGATATCGTAAAACCTCCTGCTCCGGGATGACCGCCGAATTTATCCAGCGTTTCAGAGGCGAAGCTGAGGGTTCCGAATATGGAGAACTCTCCGAATGAGCGGGCTGAGCCACGTATCTCGCCCTCAGAATCCGAAGCGATGAATACAGGCTTTCCGAATTTTTCAAGAACCTTTGCGGCAACGATCCCAATGACGCCGTGGTGCCAGTTTTTTCCGCACAGGAAAATAGTTCTGCCCCGTACGATATCCGGATCATTGTCTATCATAGTATATATATCCGATAGAATGGCAGCCTCAGCGGCTTTTCTGTCGGAGTTGAGTTTATCGAGTTCACGGGCAATGACCAGAGCTTCGTCGTAGTCCTCACAGAGGAAGAGCCGGGCTGCTGTGGAAGGGGAGCCGAAGCGGCCGGAGGCGTTGATCCTCGGGGCAAGCCCGAAGCCGATACCGAATGTATCTACGTTTTTTTCTGAAAGGCCGCAGACCTCCTTAAGTGCTAAAAGAGCCGGCCTGTCGGTATTGTTTATAAGTTCCATGCCATAGGCTGTAAGGAAGCGGTTTTCACCGGTAAGGCTGACGATATCCGCAACTGTTGCAATAGCTGCAAGGTCGCCGAACTGTTCGAGAGCCATAGTATAGTCGCCGCCGTCAAGTGCAGCCACCAGCTTTAGGGCAAGTCCTGCGCCGCACATATATTTGAATGTGGAGAAGCAGTCGTGTCTGTGAGGATCCACAACAGCGTCTGCTCTTGGCAGCTTTTCACCCTGCTGGTGGTGGTCTGTGACGACAAGCCTCATGCCGAGCTGATAGATATATTCTGCTTCTTCGATAGCTGATATGCCGTTGTCCACGGTCACTATTAGCTCTGTGCCTGCTTTGTGGAGCTTATCTATAGCATTATTATTAAGCCCGTATCCTTCTGCTCTTTCCGGGATGTAATAGGAAACATCCGCTCCGGCTTCGAGCAGGTAGGAGTAGAGGATAACCACAGACATTATCCCGTCGCAGTCATAATCGCCATAAATACATATACGCTCTCCGCAGTCGATAGCGTTGTTGATAATATTGGCGGCTTCCTGCATATCCTTGATCTGGAAAGGATCAGAAAGTTCATCGATAATGAATTTCTCTGCCACTGATTCCGGTGAAGAGAAGCCTCTTCCTGCGAGGACAGCGGCAGTCAGGGACGAAACTCCGCATCCGAAGGTGAGCTTCGAGACTGTATTCTTATCAGGGATATCCACAGCCCATTTTTTCATATAATATCTCCTAACACAAAGTATATACTATTATTATATCATTTCCGGCGGATTTTTTCAATAGAACAATGTAAATTTTAATTCCGTTCCGGCAGCAAAAAAGCGGACACTGAGAAAGTGTCCGCTTTATATTACTTCATGCCGTATTTCTTAAGGAGATTTTCGATCTTCTCGTGAGGATCGATGATCTTGCTGATAGAAACATCGTGGTTCATAGCTTCGATGTAGTAAGCGATGTACTTGGAAACGTCTACCTCGTGGAACCATGGCCTTGAAAGGAGCTCAGGAGTTCTGTAAGTGAGGTTAGTACCGAATACGCCGTCGATAATACCATCGTTATAAGCCTTGTCGAATTTCTCAAGGCCGTTTGTGAAGATAGTATATGTAGCATAAGCGAAGATACGTCCGGCCTTCTTTTCCTTGAGAGCATAAGCCAGGTCGAGCATAGACTCACCGGAGGAGATGATATCATCGGATACGAAGATATCCTTGCCCTCAACAGGATTACCGAGGTATTCGTGAGCAACGATAGGATTGCGGCCGTTGACGATAGTGGAGTAATCTCTTCTCTTGTAGAACATACCCATTTCAACGCCTAGAACAGAAGCGTAGTACATATTTCTGTTGAGAGCGCCTTCGTCAGGGCTTACGACCATGAACTTCTCCTTATTGAAGCTAATGTCGTTGATATCCTTGAGCATTGCCTTAAGTACCTGATATGTAGGCATAACATTATCGAATCCCATGAGGGGAACAGCATTCTGAACTCTCGGGTCGTGTGCATCGAAGCAAACGATATTTGAAACGCCCATAGCCTCCAGCTCCTGAAGAGCGCAGGCGCAGTCGAGTGACTCACGGTAGTTCCTTCTGTGCTGACGGCCGCCGTAGAGTGTAGGCATAATAACGTTGATGCGATGTGCCTTACCGCTTGCAGCCTGGATTATTCTCTTGAGATCCTGGAAATGATCGTCAGGAGACATAGCATTCTGCATACCGAAGTAGTCGTACTTTATGCTGTAGTTACCGACATCTATGATAATGAAGAGATCCTTACCACGCACAGTTGACTTGATAAGACCCTTTCCGTCACCTGAAGAGAAACGTGGGCATTCGCTTTCAACGAGGAAAGTATCAACCTCGATACCGCCCTTGCCTGCCCAGTCAACGAGGTATTTATTGATCTTATCACCGAGCTCGGTGACACTGTTCATAGCAATTATGCCTATAGGTGCAACGTTGGAATCACGTCCGAATAAAATTTCACTTGAAGCAGTCATAAGATTTTTTTCACACAAAAAGCGTGTGATACTCCTTTCATTAATACGTC
>JAAYBK010000429.1 GCA_012718885.1 Ruminococcus sp.
AAGGAGCTTGCAAAACACATGAAGCTCAGCGAGGAGGAGCTTACCCTCAGACTTGCGGAAAACACAAAAAGATTTTTTGGAATATGATAATTTGGTGACAAGTATTGCTGCTTTTTCATCTAATTTTTATCAAAAGTTAACATACGATTCATATTTTTTATTGAAATTTGCTATGATTTATGGTATAATTAATTGATGATATTTCAGGGGAGGTGTGTATATGATCGGCAACAGAAAAATAATCTCGCTTTGTATTTCAAGACTGCATGACATCGAAAATAATCGTTTCATTGCAAGGCTCAACGAGCAGGTAAAAAGTCTTGATTGCAGCCTGCTCATATACAATATCACCACAGACCTCTTCTGGAAGGAGTCAAAGCTCAGGTCAGAGATCGCTGTCTTCGACCTTATAGACTATGAGCATACTGACGCTGTTATCATCATGGACGAGAAAATAAAGAGCCGGACGGTCACAGCAGATATCATTGCAAGATCAAAAGAGCATGGCATACCCGTGATCGTAGTGGACGGCGAGTACGAGGACAGTCTCAGTATCGAGTTCGATTATAAGAGCGGCTATGAGAAGATAGTGCGCCATGTCATAGAGGATCACGGAGCAAGAAGCGTCAGGTTCATCGGCGGCTTCAAGGGCAATCGCTTTTCTGATGAGCGTGAGGACGTTGTCAGGAAGGTGGCTGCGGAATATGCTATCCCCTTTGATGATTCAATGACATACTATGGTGAGTTCTGGGCAAAGCCGGCAGTTGCGGCAGCAATGGATATCATTGGATCCGGAGATATCCCCGACGCAGTTTTCTGTGCCAATGATATCATGGCGATAAATGTCAGCAGCGTTTTTATGAACCACGGCATAAAAGTTCCGGATCAGGTGATAGTAACAGGATTCGACGGTATTGACGAGATCTATTTTACGGTGCCGAGGATAACCTCTGCAAGGACCTCCTACAGAGAAATGGCGGACAAGGTATTTGAATCGGTTGTCCGGATGTTTAACGGAGAAAAGCTTGAGGGCAAGATATATGTGGAGCCCACGATGATATACAACGAGTCCTGCGGATGTACCACCAGCGAGGACGATACAAAGCTTCTGAGGACATTCAATAATAGGTTCTACCACTACCAGGATGACAATGTCAAGCTCAACGATATATCCGATGTTATCCAGACCAAGAAGGAACTGATAAGTGCAGCAGAGGTGCTTTACAGCGATGTTGTAGAGAATATGTGCTGTATAATAAATAAGGAATGTATCGACAATACTCATGATTATTTCCGCAGCAGGCGTGACAAGCCTTTCGGGGATACCATGTTTATGTTCTTCAATTCCGACGATCATCCGCTGAGACAGTATGATATACAGCGCAGCGATATTGTGCCTGATCTGGAGAGTAAGCTTGAAAAGGGATATCCTCTGATATTCAACTGTATATACTTCATGAATGTTCCGGTGGGATATATCTGCCTGTATTTCAACCATTATGATATAACTGAATACGGAAAGATAATGTCCGTGGCAAATGCCATAGGCCGAGGCGTAGGAGGCTTCATAAA
>JAAYBK010000430.1 GCA_012718885.1 Ruminococcus sp.
GGCTGCTAAATGCATTTTTCAGAAATCGAATTATACAACTTTGGCATATACAAAGGTCAGCATAACATTGAACTGATTGATCAGCGAAAGAAAAAGAACATAACACTTGTTGGCGGAATGAATGGTCGTGGAAAGACAACCATTCTTGACGCTATATTCTTGTGCCTCTATGGACGCAAAGCCATCGAATATATTGTAGGAAAAAAGGAAGCATATAATAAAGTTCTTAAAGACAGGATAAACAAATCCGCTGATGATAAAACAACTCATGTCAAGATTACTATGGTCATGGATGACGATGAATATACGGTCATCTCAATAACCAGAGCCTGGTCTCAGACAGACAGCAAGATTTCCACAAATCTGATCGTAGAGAAAAACGGCATCGAAGATACCTATCTCTCTGAAAACTGGGAATATTATGTAGAAGAACTTATCCCTTATGGCATTGCCAAATTCTTCTTTTTCGATAATGAAAAGATAAGTCAGATTGCCGACGATGACGCATTTGATAAAATAAAGGATTCTATCAAATCCGTTATGGGTGTTACAACCGTTGAGACTCTATGTGCGCACATCGAAAAGATTCGTAAAGATAAAAATGCCAGCCTTAAGAAATCATCGGCTCCCGCATTGACAAAAGAATCTGAAGAGTTATCAGCAGCTATAGAAGAATGCGAAACAAAAATACGGAATCTTTATGCTCAACGTGCCGCGCTTGTCCCGGAATTGGAAAAGACTACAAATAAACTGGAAGAAACTGAACAGTCCTTCTGGAAAAAAGGCGGCAATCTCGGATTGAATCATGATGACATAATCAGAGATCAGCATGAATTAAAAGACAAGGAAAATGCACTTAAGGAACAAGCTATCGCCTTGGCTTCCAATCCTGCTACTCCCATATGCCTCTGCAAAGAACTTGCTGTAACAACATACAATGAGATTATGTCCAGCGAAGAATCCCGTGCCGTTAAGTATTCGTATCCGATTGTATCCAAGTTATATAAATCGCTACTCGAAGAATTTAAGGGCAGTTATTCCGCTTCAACAGATTCATACAAAACGCTTTCAAAGCTTGTGAAGACTCAGCTCAAAAAGCTCGAAAGTGAGATTGGTTCTGAAGCTGTTAATGCTATTACACCTTTAGCAAAATCACTTATGGAAAAGTTCATAAGCGAGGATATAACTCGGATATCGTCCGAAGCGATAAGCATTGTTTCAGAAAACGAAAAAGTTATAACCTCACTTGAACAATTAGAAGTTCACTTGAGCAGCAGTGCCGAAAAGAATGATACCGTCAAGCTACTCAACGAAATAAAGGAATTACAGGCCAAGAAAACCGAGCTTGAAACGGAAATATCCAGATGCGATGATCAGATTCACTCCGCTCAGTATGAAAAAGAACAAATTGAACGCCAGTTAAATAAGGTACTCTTAAAAATCGCAAGCAATGCAGATACAAGCGATGATAATGTGCGAATAATTGAATATTCAACCCTGACATTAGATGTGATGCATGAATTTGTTCATCGCCTGCAAACTCAAAA
>JAAYBK010000431.1 GCA_012718885.1 Ruminococcus sp.
AGCATGTGGTCAAAAAAGCCTATGCCTGTGCTTATGTCAGCCTTGCCCTTGCCGTCCAACGCAAGCTCTATTCTGATCTGCGTTTCTTTTGTTTCACGTTCAACGACAGCTGTACGCATATTTAATATCCCTCCTTATTTATTGAGGTATCTTTCAAGAACAGCAAGCAATTCGGCATTTTCTTCCGCTGAACCTGCTGTTACTCTGAGATATCCGTTGAATTTTCTTATTGCAATGGAATTATCGAGCATGAATTCATATATATCCTGGAATTTGGATGTTTTTATATAGACAAAGTTTGTGCATGGCTCATATATCATGTCAAATGCGTTATATTTCTTGTCAAGCTCAGTTATACCTTCATAAAGGCTGCGAGTATTTGCAACGATAATATCTCTGCATTTTTTCAGGTATTCCTTTTCTGAAAGGATATCGCTTACTATAACCTGAGCTACTGAATCGTTGTTATATGGAGATTTAGCAGCTCTCATAGCTGTTGTTATAGTCTTTCCGGCAACTGCAAAACCACATCTTACAGCTGCAAGTCCGATAGCCTTTGAGCAGGTCTTGAGGATTATAAGATTATCATACTTTCCTATCTCGTCAAGAAGTGACTGATCCCAGAAGTCCATATAGGCTTCATCAAGAATAATGAGGCATCCGTCAAGGCTGCTTATTATCTTTCTTACAGAGTTTCTGTCAAGACCCAGTGATGTAGGGTTACAGGGATTAGAAAAGATAAGTCCCTTTGCTTTATTAGTTTTGCAGAATTCAATGAGCTTATCAGGATCTATAGTAAGATCTTCTTCTTTCTGATAGGTAGAAACGTTGAGCTCATAGAGCTGAGCATAGAAGCCGTGCATTGAAAAATCGTTTGATACATTAACGATAGTATCACCTGATTCAAAGAAACAGCCCGTTATAACGCTTATAAGCTCATCAGAACCGTTTCCGGCTGTAACATATTCCGGTGATATGCCATAGAGCTCTGAAAATGCTTTAACTGGCTTTTCCGCAAGACAATCCGGGTAGCGGTTGAAGCTTACTTCAGATATGCTTTTGCTTATCTTTTCCTTTAGCTCGCTGCTCAGATCAAAGCAGCTCTCATTGGCATCAAGCCTGATCTTGTAGGTTCCTGTGATTGGATCATAGGGTACAAGATCTGCAAGTTTTTTATTAAGTTTGTAACTCATATTATTCCTTTCCGAAAAACGCCTATAGGGCGGTGTGATTCGCCGCCCCATTGCGTATTTTTTACCTCTGTCCAGGTAATATTGTATGATTAGAGAACATAGCTATAAGGATTATCAGACCTGCAAATGCTATAAAGAGCAATGCAAAGTATGTCATAATTACAACGACGGTACTGTTTCTCTCTCTTTTGCCTGATCTGAGTTCAATGTAATTTTTTATAGCCAAAGCCAGATATATAATGCTTATTATAAAGTAAATTGCTGTCTCAGGCTCAAAATCGCTTGTTATTATCATAAGCAGCATAAATACAGCTGGGATGGCCATAGCTGCTTTAGCAAGCAAATAATCCTTCTTTTTATCTTCCATTATTCAAATCTAACTTTAATAGCATTAGCGTGTGCAGTAAGTCCTTCACGTTCAGCTATGAGTACGATATCATCCTTAGCCTGTCTGAGCGCATCCTCGGTATAATATGTGTATGCTGTACGCTTTGTGAAGCTTGCGACACCGAGCGGTGAGAAGAATCGAGCAGTACCGCTTGTAGGAAGAACATGGTTTGGACCGGCATAGTAATCGCCAAGCGGCTCAGATGCATAGTGTCCAAGGAATATGGAACCGGCATTATTGAGGCTTCCGAGAAGCTCAAAGGGATTTTCCATAAGGACTTCAAGGTGCTCAGGAGCGATCTCGTTCGCAAGCTCAACGCATTTATCTCTGCTGTCAGCAATGATTATTGCACCGTAATCCTCAAGAGATTTCTCTATTATAGCCTTTCTGGAAAGATATTCCTTCTGGCGGTCGATCTCCTTTATAGTATCGTCAGCAAGCTTTTCGCTTGTTGTGACCATTATAGCAGACGCAAGAACGTCGTGCTCAGCCTGTGACATAAGGTCGGCAGCTGCAAATTTCGGGTTTGCAGTATCATCGGCAATGACAAGGATCTCACTCGGGCCAGCAATCATATCTATATCAACAACTCCGTAGAGAAGCTTCTTTGCAGTTGCAACATAGATATTACCTGGGCCGACTATTTTATCGCATTTCGGTATATCTTCTGTACCGTATGCAAGAGCAGCTATAGCCTGTGCGCCGCCGGAGAGAAATACACGATCAACTCCGCAGATAGCTGCTGCAACAAGTATATCCTTGTTTGGCGTACCATCCTTCAGCGGAGGAGTTACCATGATTATTTCCTTTACACCTGCGATCTTTGCAGGGATAGCGTTCATAAGAACACTGGATGGATAAGCGGCTGTACCACCAGGAACATAAAGTCCTACACGCTCGATGCCACGGATACGCTGTCCCATGATAACACCGTTTTCCTTTGGAGAGATGAAGCTCTGCTCCACCTGTCTCTGGTGAAAATCAGCAATATTGGCCTGTGCATTGAGCAGGGCATCTACAAAGTCCTGATCAGCTTCTGTGAGAGCATCGTTGATAACATCCCTCGGCACCTCATAGTATTTAGGAAGATTGCCGTCAAATTTAAGAGTATAATTCTTTACGGCTTCATCGCCGTTTTCCTTTACATTCTCAATGATCTCTGTAACGACTTCTGTAACTTTTTTATTTGTCTCACCGCTTCTCCTCTTAAGGTCAGCAAGGAAATTCTTTTCGTCTGTTCCGTTTGCAAATATCTTCTTCATCACAGATTCTCCTCTATAAGTTTGATAAGGCCGTCAATTTCTGCGTGTCTCAGCTTAAGACTTACAGTGTTTGCGATAAGTCGTGCAGAGATAGGAGCAACGTCCTCTATGACCTCAAGGCCGTTTTCCTTAAGTGTAGTGCCGGTCTCAACGATATCAACGATACCGTCTGCAAGTTCAAGAAGCGGCGCCAGCTCAACCGAACCCTCTATCTTTATTATCTCAGTATCCATGCCCTTCTTCTCGAAGAAACGGCGTGCAACATTTGGGTATTTTGTGGCAATAGTCTTAATGCCGTATCCGCTGTAAAAGTCATAGCCCTTCTTTGTTGCAAGGGCAAATTTGCATCGTCCGAAACCAAGGTCAACAAGCTCGTAGAACTTGCCTTCCATTTCCATTATAGTATCCTTGCCTACAACGCCCATATCGCATACGCCATGCTCTACATATGTGATAACGTCATTAGCCTTTGCAAGAACTACTTCAAGATTGCCGTCTGGTACTGGCAAAATGAGTTTTCTGCCCTTTTCTCTTACAGCAGTGCAGTCGAATCCGAGTTTTTCAAGAAGTCCAACTGTATCCTTTTCAAGTCTGCCCTTTGTGAGAGCTATCCTTATAGGCTTGTTCATTCCTGTTCCTCCTCATCTGA
>JAAYBK010000432.1 GCA_012718885.1 Ruminococcus sp.
ATAGTCTTTTCATAGGCATGACCGATGAGTTCAAGACTAAAGTCTTCTTTTTTCCACTGCTCTATGAAGTCATTCTGTTTAGGCGTAGGACGTCTTATCATCTCGAATTTCTTCATGATCTTCCCTGTGAAATCGTTGTATGAAGTAAGCCGCTGAACTTCTTCCTGAGCGCTTTCGAGGCTGTTGATATCGTTTTCAGCCCAGGTGCAGGCGATTTTTTCAATATATCCGGAATTTGTTTTCTCGATCGACATACAGTAGTAGAGCAGTGTAATTATGACCTCAGTTTTTAGTCCGAGGTAGCTGTGCATCCATATCAGTGAATTCTGCTGAGTATGGCTGAGCGGTCCCAGTGCGGATTCGGCAATTTTGAAAAGCTCGGAAATATCCTTTGAATCAGAAACGGCCTGCGCTATCTCCGACGGATTGAGGTTCTGCTTTGCTCTTGGAACAGCTTTAGGTGCTTCGTCGTTTTTCAACTCAGGGGCAGGCTGTGGTTCCGGTGCGGGAGCGGCAGTGAGCTGAGGTGCAGACATTATGCTGCTTCCGGCAGCAGTCGAGTTAGGAGTAAGAACGTTTACCTGCTCCCAGAACAGTATGGCATCTGCGGCCTGCTGGACAGAGATGCCTGTATTGAGCGCTATCTCCTCATCGGTGCAGTTCCTTCCGGAACATCTTAATATGTAAAGGAGTGCTTTTATCTGCTCTCCGGTTGCAAGCTTAAGGAAATTATCTGCGACAACGCATGGAACGCCGAACATTGTTCCCCATACGCCGCTGTTTGCTTTATATTCCACGTTTGATCCTCCAAAGATTTCTTTAAGGAACATTATATCATATTTTGAATGAGATGTCCACCATGAAAATCAACAATCACTTACCGTAACGGCAGACATATATTTGTTGCTTTAGTCCTCTTCGAGAAGCATCTCCAGGGCAGACGCATATTTTTTCCGGAGCTGATCCAGTTTATTTTCGCTTATCCCTTCTGCTCCGGCAAAACGTGACTGGTCGGAATTATGCTTTATATCGGCCAGTTTTACCTCTTTTGCGATAGGATCAGACTTTATCCTCCGTATATACTCCGTGTACGGCACATCATCCTCATGTGTCAGCAGCTCGACAGCATGGACGATCTCTTGAGGAAAAAGCTCAGAGAGCTCAGTCAGGGTAATATATGTATCCTCAACTGTATCGTGAAGCAGAGCCGCACAAACAGAGTATTCGCTGGTCATCTGCTCGGCAAGGTGGCAGGGGTGGTATATGTACGGCACACCGGCTTTGTCCAACTGACCGTGATGAAGGTTATATGCCAGTTTAAGAGCTTTTATGGTAAGAGGTGTGTATATCATTTCAGATCACCACATTTCTCATCGATAGATTTAAGGAGCTTGATCTCTGATAATTGACTCCCTGTGTTGCGGAACCATTCAAATGATGCAGAATGGCAGAGCGGATAATGCAAATCAATTATAACATATCTTCAATTATTCTGCAACAGTTATTCCGGATGTCAGAAAGCAGACGAGTCGTACATCTTCCTGAGCTTGCCGATGGCTTTCTTTTCAATCCGTGAAACATATGAGCGGGAAATGTTAAGCTTTTCAGCAGTCTCATTCTGAGTATGGGGAGAACATCCGTACAGGCCGTACCTGTAGATGATTATCTGGTGTTCACGTTCATCCAGACATTCGTCTATGAAGCTGTACAGCAGCTTTGAGCGTATCAGCGTATCCACCTGCTCATTGATGTCAGTGCCGTCGTCCAGCAGATCCAGCAGCGTAAGTGCGTTTCCATCCTTATCAGTCTCCACAGGCTCATTGATATAAACGTCTCCGGCTGATTTCCTTGCGGCACGGAAATTCATAAGTATCTCATTCTCTATGCATCTGCTTGCAAATGTTGCGAACTTAGCCCCCTTTGTATGGTCAAAGGAGGAAACCGCCTTTATAAGACCGATCGTACCGACAGATATGAGTTCATCCTGCTCTGCCGGGGCAGATGCATATTTCTTGACAATATGAGCCACGAGCCGCAGATTATGTTCGATAAGCCTGTTTCTTGCATTCTGGTCGCCGTTCTTCATCATTTCAAAACAGCTTTTTTCCTCAGCCTTTGAAAGCGGCTTTGGAAAAACGGTGTTGCTGTCAATATGAAGGGCAAAAAGGAAAATATTTTTTAAAAGATCCATCAACATGGCTGGCACCTCCGGTATATAATACATTTGACTATATGTAAGACGGCCTGAACAATATTACTGAGACTGACAGTGTAATTGTATTGTTATATTCGTAAATTGTTTAATTTTTAAAAAGGTAAAAGAAAAAAACAATTCTATCATATTGACGAAAGGGGATAAATATTATATAATTAAAGTGTATGAAAAAAATATGATGTTCAAACAGCTGATATGTATGCTGTTTAATCTGGAAGAAGTGATAAATTGAAAAATCTTGTATCAGCATCTGTTCTGAGCGCAGATATGCTCAACCTTGAAAGCGAAGTCAGAAAGCTTGAAGATAACGGGATAGATATGCTGCATTTCGATGTTATGGACGGTATTTTCGTCAATAATATCTCATATGGTCTGCCCATACTTGAGCAGGTGAACAAAATCACGGATATGACGCTGGATGTTCATCTGATGATAATCGATCCTCTCAGGTATGTGAAGCGTTTTGCAGAGGCAGGAGCGGATATCATATCCTTCCATACGGAAAGTGAAAGTGATATTAGCGAGACTATTAAGGCGATAAAAGCCGGCGGAGCAAAGGCAGCGCTGGCAATAAAGCCTGCAACTCCTGCTGAGGCGGTCTACGACTATCTCAGTGAGCTTTCAATGGTGCTGGTTATGACGGTTGAACCGGGCTTCGGCGGACAGAGCTTTATGCCGGAGATGATGGATAAGGTTAGGGCTATACGCAGACGCATCGATGAGCTCGGACTTGATATCCGTGTTGAAGTAGACGGCGGTATAAACGATGTTACAGGCATTGAAGCCTCAGGCTGCGGTGCAGACGTACTCGTTTCCGGTAGTTATCTCTTCAAAGCGGAAAATATGGCAGAGGCGGCCGGAAAGCTGAGGAACGCCTGAGTATGGTCAAAGCTTTCAGAAAGGAAAGGATCGTCTGGATAGACCTTATGATAACCCTTCTTGTACTTGAAGTGATGTCATATTTCTATTACGGTTCACGCTCAGCCTTACTTGCAGGAATGTGTGTAACAGCTGCGGTCATCGCAGAGATACTCAGTCTCAGGCTCATGCACCGCAAGTTTACTG
>JAAYBK010000433.1 GCA_012718885.1 Ruminococcus sp.
AATAACGGTGCTTTTAGCAATTCTGCGCCATTAGCTCAGCTGGATAGAGTCGCGCACTACGAATGCGAAGGTCGGGGGTTCGAATCCCTCATGGCGCACCAAAGGACCCCCAAACTACAAGAATGATAAATGAATTTGTGGAAAAAGTAATAGTACACAGAGCTGAAAAAGTAGATGGCAGACGGGTTCAGACAGTGGAAGTTTACCTGAACTTCATCGGCATGATTGACTTTCCGGAGCCTGAACCGGACTATGAACAGGAAAAGATTGACGAATACTGGAGAGACAGATACCGGCGTTCAAAAGAGCGTGAACTGGCCCGCAGAAAGAAAGTGCTTGCTGAGGAAAATATAATTCTTGATGCAAAACATCAGGCTGAATGGGAAAGGAAGCTTCAGGAATACAAGGATGAAATTGATACTGTCGGGCCTGAGAATATGTCAGTAATACCGGCATTACTTGAAACTGCCGGAGCGTAAATGAAAGCATCCGAAACAAGGATGCTGATACATTACCTTCATTTTGCCTCAAAAAACACGAAAAAACTCTGCATTTTGTGATAAAATATATTGTGTACAACAGGGTGCATATTTTCAACGCAGAAAGCTTAAGAAACAATACAGCGGGCTAATCATAGAGCCGATTGCATTATTAAAAATCTATCAGAAAAGGAGAGATTGGAAATGAAAAGAAAAATACTCAGTATTGTTTTATCGCTGACTATGGTGCTGACTATGGTTCCTATGACGGGGAGCTTGTCATATGCGGCAGCGTCAGAACCGGCAACAACATTTATCGTCAATACAGCTGACAACGAGTATCTGACTTTTACTGTGGATGATTCAGGCAATGTTTCAGGACAGAATAACAAAGGTGAGACGGCCTCGCTGCCTTCCGGCATTACCTGGGATAATGCCGAAAAAGCGATTGTCCTGAATGGGTTTACAGGAAAGAGAATCGCTTCAAGAGAAACAGGCAAGGAGCTTCGTATAAAACTTCTCGGCGGCAATACACTGACAGGATACCTTGAAAGCGACAAGATTTGCGGCATATTTACAGAACATGAGGGCATACGAATCATGTCCTCTTCGACGGGCACGCTGGACATAAATATAAATAATGAAGAAAGATGGGTCAGTGCGAGAGCAATAATGACATCAGGTTACACATATATCAGCGATGAAATCAATATTGATGGCGGAACTGTAAATATTGATGTCGATACAGTCGGAAGCTTTGCCAACGGCATTTACGGAGGCAAGGTGAGTGTCAACAACAACGCAAATCTGAATATTGATATGCATTCAAGTTCAGAAGCGATTGACCGCGTATATGATATCTATGCAGACCCGCATTTTAATACATCGGGTATAGTTTCACTTACTACCAACGATGATTGCCTGGGGGCTAATTCCGCATACATATCCGGAACAGGAAACTATTATTTCCTCAGTTTGGGAGACGGAATAGTGTGGGACGATACTTCAAAGTTTACTTATGAAAACGGCAGGTCAGTATCGGATTATGCAGTATACGGAAGTGAGAATGAGAGGGCTTGCGCAGTGCTGGGAAATACCTCTACTCTGACAGAGACAGAAGTGCCGTCTGTATCACTGTCAAAGCCTGAAACAGATTCCAGGAGGATAGACTGGGGCACGAGCGCCCAATGTATTTACTATATAAAATGGACACCAGACGACGACCGGTTTGCTCCGTTTACGGAATATACGGCGAATATTCATCTGGTTCCAGAGGCTGGTTACTGCCTGGGAACATACAGCGCTGCAGACTTTGCTGATGGGATAGAGGGAGAGACCTCATTAAGCTATGCAGATGGCATTATCACAGCAGGCTTCCCTGAGACGGGAGATACCTCACTGGAGATTATTAACACAGCATTTGAAATGAATCAGCCTGTTGCAGGAAAGCCGCTGCAGAAGACAATTGAGAATGCAGACTGCACGGGAGCTGTTGAATGGTCTATCAACGGAAATTATGCAGATCCCGGCGAGGCCCGTGAGAATACCGCCTATACGGCGACGGTAACTCTGAAATTAAAGGATGGAGTAGACAAGCGGTTCTCAGGGATCCCGGCTGATTCCTATACTGTAACGGGAGCGAAGGGAACAACTGTTACCAACGATGCAGGCAGCAAGGTATTCAAAGTTACATTCCCGGCAACAGGGACGGCTGAAGTGAATGCTGTAGTGGACGGCATAGAATGCAACAGCGCTACGGACTATTCTCAGTTTAACGGCAAGGTCACATATGATGCGGCTGCTAAGACCCTTGTTCTGAACGGATATGACGGAGGCTACATTATAAACAGATATACAGATGTGCCGCTTAGAATCAAACTCAAGGGCGAGAATGATATCGCTTGCGAATATGCAAGTCCGGTAAGAAAATATGCGGGAATCTATTCGTGCGGAGGCGATGTGTTCCTTACAGGAACAGATGGTGCCGTAATGAATATATACTGTGAAAACACTTCATCTGATAGTCCGAGAGGTCTGTTCAGCCACAACCTCAGAGGAGACTTTGTAATTGACCATGTAAAAGTAAATATCGATTTAAAACAGATTGAAAATGAGACACAGGTCATGACAGGCATATACGGCAACACAATACTGAAAAACGGTGCGAGCCTTTATATTGATATGTCCGCCAATACCAGCAGTTGGTATTCTTCATTCGATAATGATATCACCATAGCTGATGACAGCAGCTGGAAGCCTGTTGATGCACTTATAACACCTGCTACAGATCGTCACGGATCTATTACGTTCGCAGACACTGAGCTGGCTGAAAAGTATGTGGTGAAAGATCTGACTGCTTTGGGAAAGGTTCTGGTTGCGCTTAAGGATGTTTCACTCTGGGATGTTGACTTAGAAGATGATACCTTTGAAATGAAGGCAGGCGGCTTTACTCCTGCATTTGAAGGACTCGGCGGCCTTTCTCCGGGAGAGGATTATACTGTCAGCTATGAAAACAACAATGCTGCAGGAACAGCAACGGCTACTCTGACGGGAATGGGTCAATTCACCGGAAGCATAACAAAGCAGTTTAGAATCCTTCCGTCATTGTCGCTGAAAGATTACAAGGTGAGCCTGAGCTATTCATCAAAGATCTATACAGGTTCTGCTTTTAAGCCGAGCGTGACAGTGAAGGGTCTGAAAAACGGAACCGATTATACAGTCTCCTATAAAAATAATAAGGCTGTAGGAAAAGCAACGGTAACAATCAAGGGAAAGGGCGCAGTAAACGGAACTGTTACCAAGACATTTAAGATTCTTCCTAAGAAAGCAGCAATATCCAAGGCAACACCGGGCAAGAAAAAGCTCACTGTCAAGATGGGAACAAAGGTATCTTCAACAGGCGGATCAACTTACCAGATTGCCTATAAACAGAAAGGTACAAGCAAGTGGAAGTATACAACAACCACTAAGCAGAGTAAGGTAATCAAGAAGCTTAAAAAAGGCAAGAGATACTATGTAAAGGTTCGTGCCTACAAGACAGTGTCCAAGGTTAAGTACTACGGTGCATGGTCAAAGCAGAAGCTGAGCAAGAAAATTAAATGAGACTACAAACTAGTAAAATGCACTTACATTACCGGGAGGAAAATATTCTTCCCGGTATTTTTAATGCCCAGAAAGGAGGTGAGAAATCGTGGCAGACGAACTTAATATCGGAATTATCAGGGGAAATGAAATCACTCCCAGAGAGATTGAATGGCTCTGGTATCCGTATATTCCTTTTGGCAAGCTGACTCTTCTTCAGGGGGATCCAGGCGAAGGCAAAAGCACTTTTGCTCTCAATCTTGCAGCTCAGATTACCAGAGGCGGTAAGCTTTTTAACTCAGATGATGAGCTTGAACCGATGAATGTCATATATCAGAATACTGAAGATGATCTTGATGATACGGTCATTCCACGCTTCATAAAAGCTGGTGGAGATATAGACCGTATCTTTTTTATTGACGAAAGCAACGAGCCTTTGACATTCGATGATGTTGATAAAATCGGTGAAGCAATCAGAAGATGTAATGCAAGGCTGGTCATATTTGATCCATTGGTTTCATATATCGGAAGTGATGTATCAATGAATCAGGCCAATGAAGTCAGGGCAAAATTCAATCAGCTTATCCGCATAGCCAAGGAAACAAAGTGTGCCGTTCTTGTTATCGGACACATCAATAAGATGCAAGGCACAAAAGCACTTTATCGCTCAGTTGGTTCTATTGATGTAGTCGGTGCAGCGAGAAGCTGCCTTGTAATCGGCACATATTGTAACGAGCCTGACAGCAGAATCATGGCGGTACAGAAGTGCAATCTTGCCGAGAAAGGAGCTTCAATTCAGTATGAAATATGTGATGGCAGAGTGGAATTTCTTAATGTGATTGAACTCTCGGCAGATGAGCTTCTGGGTTCATTTTCTTGCTCAGCTGGTAATAAAGCAAACAGTAAAGGCGACAGAGCCAGAGAATGTTTGCTTACTTTTCTGAGCGATGGAGCGAAGAGTCAGCAGGAAGTCATGGATAAAATGCGTGAGCTTGGTATCGGCAGACGAACTGCTGAGAACGCTAAGGCAGACCTTGGTGTGCTTTCAGAAAAGTGCGGAACGCATTGGTTCTGGAAGCTTCCGATGTCTTAGCGGGAAGAACGCAACATTACACAGAGTGACAGGGGTATCCCCTGTTCGCTTTGCGGTGTTGCTTCTTCCAAAGGGAGTCCAGAGGGAACGGCTGGCCCACAACCTATTCATAGGTGTAGTGGGTTACACTGCTTTTCCTCGAGATAGGATAATTCTTGTTCTCGGGCTTAGAGCAAGAATTACTCCTATCTTTTCGGAGCAGTTTTAAGACCGCAAAATGCTTCGAAAAAATGAAGCAGAGAATCTGCCGAGGGAAAGCTGTGTATAAAGACCAGCAGAGACCAGCTATATACCCTCTGAGCAATAAGCGATGAGTTACAACAATGCAGAGAATGAGCTGCAGCACTATATAACACTATGTGGTGTTGCGTTGTTCATTCTTCTTTTTATGAAAGGAGTGATTAGATGGCTAATTATGCTATTGCAAGAATGGAGAAGCGACGGCTCGGTGAAGTGACAGCAATCTGCAATCATCATGAGCGACTAAAGGAAAAGTACAAGAGCAATCCAGACATTGACCTGACACGCTCTCATCTCAACTTCCATCTGGTTGAGCCTGATGGAATGTACAGACCGATAGTTCTCGGGAAGATTGAAGAAGCTGGAGCGAAGATGAGAAAGGACAGCATTGTCATGCAAGACTGTCTTGTGGCAGCAACTCCGGATTGGATCAACGCAAAGAGCGATGAAGAACAGGCAGAGTTTTTCCGTCATGCCTTTGAGTACTTCAGGGAGCATTACAGAATTGAGAACATAGTATCTGCGGTTGTCCATCTTGATGAAGCTAATCCGCATATGCACATCTGCTTTGTTCCTCTCACCGAGGACAACAGACTTTCTTCCAAGGAAGTTATTGGCGGGCCAGCGGGTCTTAAGAAGTTCCAGACGGATTTCTATGAGCATATGGCTGAGAAGTATCCCGATCTTTCAAGAGGAATACCAAAGAGCATCACTCACAGAAAACATCTGCCGACATATCTCTACAAACAGGCAGCAGAACTTCATGAGCATTATGAGGAGATAGTAAAGGCGATTGATGATATTGGTCTTATTAACAACTCTCAGAAGAAAGAAGCTGCCGTTGCCTTGCTGGGAAGATATGCACCTGAGATGGCACAGATGAGCAACCAGATGAAAATTACAGATAAGCATATTGATTCTCTTGAAAAGCAGATTGAATCCCTGAAGAAAAATGTTTCATCAAAGACAGATGAAATCTGGGATCAGGCGAAAGAAATCGAAAAGCTTAAGGCGAATGTCTGGGAGCTTAAACACACTCAGGAGAAGCTGGAAAAGCAGATTAAGAGGATACCGCCAGAGGTTCTTAAGCAGATGGCAGAAGATGAGAAAAAACGACGCAGAGAAAGTCGTGAAAGGTAATTATATCAAATAGGTCATAAGCCTATGAAAAAGGCGAGCTACGGGGCGATTTTTGACGAAAAGCGCACCTAAAAAGCACAGTTTTTCATGGGTATATGTAAGTAGATTAAAGAAAGGAAAAAGTGACATGTCTAATGATATTTCAATGAAGATTGTAAAGAAGATTGATGTTTTATCGGAATCGGAAAAGGGCTGGACAAAGGAACTGAATTTGATTTCCTGGAACGGAGCTGATCCGAAATATGACCTGAGAGGCTGGAGTCCAGACGGAGAAAAATGCGGTAAGGGAATCACTCTTACTATTGAAGAAGCAGAAAAACTTTGTGCAGCTCTTAACGGAGAACTGTCCGAGGAAGATATTCCGTTCTAAAATCATGTGAGACCGTTTCAAAGATTGTGTAAACCTCCAAGCTGATGTAGAATAACGACACAGTTTGGAGGTTTTAAAATGCCAAAAAGAAAAGAAGAAACATTTGAAACAAAGAGGCGAAGAGAAAAAGCAG
>JAAYBK010000434.1 GCA_012718885.1 Ruminococcus sp.
CTTACACAGTACAGTGCTTGTGCTCACTCAGCCAATTTTTAGCTCCACTTTATGCGGAGTTTTTTTATTTGAAAGCCTCATCATCGCCTTGGATATTCCATAAATGTACCGATATATCTTGACATTTACCTATTAATTTTATATGACCATATCCTGTTCATCGCTCCTTATTGTCAAAATTTCATAAACTCATACAACACAAAACCATTCCCTTAAGGGAATGGTTTTGTGTACTGTATGGAGGGAAAATCTGTCAATCGACTGGCAGCTGCTTGACTATTCGCAGGCAGTAGCTCTGTATGGTATTTGCGTCCTGTGGGGTTATTCCGTTGCCGTGTCCAATGACATCAGCGTTGAGCTTGCCTTGTTCAGTAATGTGAGAGGGATCACTTCCATTGACTTCAAATCTGTCCGGATTTGAAATTGCCTGCATTATCAGTACAGCGTCATTGAGCTTGACCTGTCCGTCACAGTCGGCGTCCCCCCAAATCGTCACATTATTTTCGTGCTCCTTAACAGGAGCAGTAGTGGTCGTGGTCGTTTGGGTTGTTACCGGGATAGTTGTAACAGTAGTTGAAGCTACAGGCTCAGCGGGCACACTCGCTATTTCAATGAAGAACTTCTGATTTGAACCGCCGTTCACTGTCCACTCCTGTACATTTGCTCCGGTTTCCTTTGACATACCTTCTATTTCAATACAGGAAGCGTCATTAGATATCTTGGTGAGGATAGTGTATGAGCCGTCGCTGTTCTTTATTATCTTAAACTGCTGATTGTCGCCTTTATTGAAAGTATAGAGCTCTATATTTGTGCCGTCATCAGTTTTCTTTGAATTCACGTCGAGAGCAAAGGAACTGCCGTCTCCGAGCTGGGAAACAAGATAGTAATATCCGTTTCCGGCTGATACAGCTCTGAACTGGTTCTGCTTTCCGGCATTTCCTCCCTGTCGGATATCAGCATTATTTGCGGCATTTCCTCCCTCAACGTCAAGATAGAGCCCACTGCCGACATTGCGGAACGTGTATATCTCTCCGTCAGCAATATCGGATATGTTATTACCCGGCTCTATGACCACAGGCTCAGTCACAATTGGCTGGGTTACGACAGGCGCTGTTGTTACAGCAGGCTCGTCGGAGATTTCTGTTTTATTCGGGATATTATTGAGCAGTACCTTCGGTCTTGCCGGAAGAGGAGCGTCACTGCCCAGATAATAGCTTACGTGAGGAGGCTGATTATAGCAGCTTTGCTCACAGGCAGCCTGTGCTCTGTACTGCATATCATGCATAAGAGTTGTCAGGCGGACATTTGTCGCAGCTGTGGTACACCATACACGCAGTTTTGTATTATCACTTGTGCGGAGTATAAGTTCTTCTCTCCAGTCACCGAAAAGATCAACGGAGATGCAGGCGTTGTTTTTGGTGCCGTTATTTGAACCGCAGTCTGAAGCGGAGAATATATTCTTTATTGTATCAGCAGCAGTCATCTTGCTGATTTTTGTGCCGTCAAGTATCTCTCTTTCAAGATCTCCGTCCCAGTAGATGAACGCATTCTGTGCAGGCTTTGTTCCGCCGATCTTTTTTCCGTTCTTGTCATAGACATTGTTATCGGCTGCGCCCCAGAATTCTGCGCCCTTATTTCCGGCCCACACATTATCGGCTGCACAGCGTCCGGTATCCTTGGTGCCGTTTATATGGAATAAGGATTTGCCGGTCCTTGCATCGTAACAGGTCTCGCCGTAGGGCTTGTCCTCATGGCACTCAAATACTTCAAGTCCTTCACGGTCTGGTATGAGGTCGCCTACGTGCATTGCATCACCGTGCTTGTCTCCGGATGTCCAGAGGAGACTGCCGTTGTCATCGATACAGGATGCACCTGTGAATATCTCCTGCTTTCCGTCGTTATCGCAGTCAGCTACCATAACATTATGGTTTCC
>JAAYBK010000003.1 GCA_012718885.1 Ruminococcus sp.
CGTTCACCTTGTAGGCGGACAGGGTCACCCGTGGCCGGCAAGAATCGTCATAATGTTTATACAGACCTGGATGTGGTTTGGTAATACAATGATCATGCTCATGTCAGGTATCATGGGAATCAATCCTTCACTCTTTGAAGCTGCAAGTATCGACGGTGCAAGCAGCGGACAGGTATTCAGAAAGATCACACTGCCACTTCTCAGCCCAATCATGGTTTACACTCTCGTAACATCTATGATCGGTGGTCTCCAGATGTTCGATATCCCTTACCTCTATCATAAGGGTACAAATATCAATACAGACCTTGAGACAGTTGCTGTATTCATCTACAAGAATTTCCATACAGGTCAGAAGTATCAGAACTATGGTTGGTCTGGTGCAGCTTCTGTACTCCTGTTCCTTATTACGCTTGCTCTTGGTTGTATCACATTCTATCTCAACAGAGATACAGATGAGATTGCTAAGAAGAAGCAGCGTAAGAAGCTCGCTAAGCAGGCTAAGCTTCAGAATAAACAGTTTGGAGGTCTTAGCTTATGAGTGGTAACATGAAATCTGTTTATGGACAGGGTAAAGATAACTATATGTTCAAGATCAGATTAAAGTCAACTATACTCTTTGTATGGTGCCTTATTCTGACTGCTATCTGTCTCGTGCCCATTTACATTCTTCTTATCAATGCTACACGTGAGGCTTCTGAGATCGCTGGCGGACTTTCCATTGTTCCTGGTTCTCACTTTATGAAGAACGTTGAGACAATGAGAACTGACTTCAAACAGCAGTTCAGACCTCTCATAGGATACAGAAACAGTGCTATCATCACAATCAGTGCTACATTCCTTTCTGTATTCTTCTCTGCACTTACTGCATACGGAATCCACGTTTATGACTTTAAACTCAAGGAGATATCTTACACAGCTATCCTCCTCGTAATGATGGTACCTGCACAGGTTACTGCTGCCGGCTTCCTTAACTTCATGGTTAAGATCCATCTTACAGATTCCTACATTCCGCTTATCGTTCCTGCAGCAGCAGCACCGGCGATAGTATTCTTCATGCGTTCGTACATGAAGTCTTCATTCCCGCTGGATATCGTTGAAGCAGCTCGTATCGACGGATGCAGCGAGTTCAGAACATTCCTTACAATTGCTATTCCTATGATGAAGCCGGCTATTGCTGTTCAGGCAATCTTCGCTTTCGTTGCACAGTGGAATAACTTCTATACACCTTCCATGATCCTCCTGAGCAATAAGATGTCTCAGAGAACACTTCCTATGATGATCGCTAACGTTCAGTCTATGGATACATATAAGGACTACGGTGTTGTTTACACCTGTATCGCAATCAGTATCATCCCGATCATTATTGCATACATCCTTCTCTCAAGATTCATCATTGCCGGTGTTGCACTCGGTGGTGTAAAGGAATAATATCAAAAATTACAGCACACTTCGGTGTGCTGTTTTTTTCTTGACAAGGGATGCTGAAGAAGGTATAATAAATGTATGATCTCGTTTCAAAAAATTACCGGGATCTCAGGAGGTTAATATGAGCGGAATGAATAATACAAAAAAGTATCAGTTCGACGCTAAAGCAACAACTGAAAGGCTGGTTGAATGGGTAAGGAATTACTTTGAGACAACTGCTTCTCCGGAGACAAAAGCAATAATCGGTATTTCCGGCGGAAAAGACAGCTCTGTTGCAGCTGCTGTCTGTGTAAAGGCTCTTGGAAAAGACAGAGTCATCGGTGTACTTATGCCACAGGGCGAGCAGTCTGACATTTCATACAGTCATCTGCTGGTCGATACACTTGGCATAAAGCATTTTGTTATCAATGTCGGTGACACAGTTAGCACTTTTATGTCCGAGCTGAAAAAGCATATGGAGCCTTCAAATCAGGCTGTTGTCAACACTCCTGCTCGTATCAGGATGACAACCCTTTATGCTGTTGCAGCCTGCTTTGGCGGAAGAGTTGTTAATACCTGCAACCTTTCTGAGGACTGGGTAGGTTATTCCACGAAGTACGGCGATGCCGCCGGTGACTTCTCACCGCTGTCTGATCTTACAGTTACAGAGGTGCTTGCAATAGGTGATGAACTTGGCCTGCCGAAGGAGCTTGTCCACAAGGTACCAACTGACGGACTGTGCGGCAAGACTGACGAGGAAAATCTTGGTTTCACATACGCTATGCTTGATAAATACATCAGGGGAGAGGATGACCTCAGTTCTTGTCCTGAGATAAAGGAGAAGATCGATCGCCTTCACAGGCTCAATCTTCATAAGCTTATGCTCATGCCTAAATTTGAGCAATAATACGCAGAAAAAACCGGCATTAAATAATTAATGCCGGTTTTTTTAGGGGATTTTATATGAAAGAATGTGGATGTACCTCAAAAATATTCATGCTCACCTACGTGATGAAATAAATGAGCATATTTTTAAGGTACTGACTATATTATAGCAGAAGAAATTCTATAATGCAATTATTTTTTTGTCATTATTCAACAATACTGGTCAAATATTGCGATAATGGACTGCCGAAGCAGTCCATTAGTTTAAAACAATATATCACGGAAACAGAGCAGGGGCTCGTTCTTGTCGAAGTCCCAGCTATGGAAGGAATCGCCGTGGCAGAAATCCTTATCGGGACAGTCTGAGCATTTTGTACACGAATCGGAAAGATCACGGCGGAACTCCTTGAACTTGTTCTCCCATACGTCCTTGAATCGGTCACGGAGAATGTTTCCCTGAACCAGCTCAGGGCGGCGGTCAATGTCAAGACAGGCAATGATATCGCCGTTTGTACAGATACTTGCAGTATAAAGTCCGGCAGTACA
>JAAYBK010000033.1 GCA_012718885.1 Ruminococcus sp.
AGCCGTTCCAGTCCATAGTCCAGCCGCCGCACTGTGCCTGACAGCTGTTTGCCGCTGGTCCTGTGATATAGACCTTTGTACCCTTTTTAAGCGGAAGGACATTATTCTCGTTTTTGAGAAGCACAAGGCTCTCCTCAACAAGCTTTTCGGCTACCTTTCGGTATTCAAGAGATCCTGTGACTGTCTTTTCGGTAGTCATAGTTTTCAGCATCGGGTCGTCAAAAAGGCCTGCATCCTTCTTGACCTTGATTATTCGGGTAACAGCGTCATTGACACGTTCTTCGGATATTTCTCCGCTGCCTACAGCGTCCACAATTATCTGCTTTGCTTCGTCAAATTTATCTGTCTCCATGAGCATATCAATGCCGGCATTTATGCTCTTGATGACCTGTTCCTTGTAGGAACCGCCCTCGATATGCTGTATAGAGCCCCAGTCGCTGACGATAAAGCCCTCGAAGCCCATTTCGTCCTTGAGCTTCATGATATACTCCTTATTCTCGTGCATCTTCACGCCGTTGAGGGATGAATGGCTTATCATAATTGTCTGGACACCAGCGTCTATCTGTGCCTGATACACTTTGAGAAGTTCATCTATCTCCGCATCGGTAAGCTGAGAGTCGCCACGGTCAATAATCATATATGTATCACCGGGCTCGCCTGTGCCGTACAGTACATTACCGTCTGCGAAAAAGTGCTTTGCACAGGCAACAAGCCCGCCGTCGATAAGTCCCTTTGTGTAGGCGGTGCTGAGCTTTGTAATAGTTTCGAGGTCTGAGCCGTAGGATTCATATGTACGTCCCCAGCGAGGGTCTACAGACTGAGCAACACAGGGCGAGAAGTTCCACATCATATGGCAGAGCTTTGCTTCGTCAGCTGTAATAAGGCCTACCTGATAAGCCAGTTCTTCATCGTTGGCCGCACCCTGTCCTATATTGTGGGGGAAGTATACAGCGTCACGGCAGTAGTTCACGCCGTGAACATCGTCCTGACCGTAGATGTAGGGAATACCCGCTTCTGATTCAATAGCTCCCTGCTGAAAGCCGTCAACGGTCTCAGCCCATGCATCCGAATCTATACAGCCGACTGTGGAAAGGATACTGCCGTAGTCGTTGGCTTTCATATCCTCCTCTGTGATGTTATAGACCGCAGGCTGTACCATTTGTGCCGCTTTCTGCTCCAAAGTGAGTGCTGCCACTATCTCCTCGGGAGTCATGGCTGCGTATGTCTCATACTTGGGACCATCAAACTCTAACTCTGTACTTGTTGTGGGCTCGGTAGCTGATGTAGATGCATTTGTTGTTTCAGTCTCGGATTTTTCTGAGGTTTTGTTCTTTTCCGCACATGACATAGTTGATACCAGCAATGTCAGCGGAAGCAATAGTGCAAGTGCTTTTTTCATTACTACTCTCCTTTGTGTAAAATGTGTTACAATCATTCCCTCTTTAAATACAGTGAATAATTTAAAATGATTATATCACATTTTTTCATAAAAAGCAAATTATACTAACTTAAGGCAGCCCAACGAAATAACTCTGGCTGCCTTTTTTCTTCATAAAACTTGTTTACCGTATCTCGCTGTACAATTGTCTGCAAAAATCAGGCAGTGATCACGAACCAGATGAAGCGAGGCTAGAACTTATATGGAACTCCCAGTGATGGGAGTTCCTTTTTGTAAATAAGCCAAAATGTCGCCTTGAAGGCGACCAAAATAATCCTGAAATGTAGTATTATAT
>JAAYBK010000435.1 GCA_012718885.1 Ruminococcus sp.
CATATGATTCGGCATTCCCATTGTGCCGTCATCGCAGCCGGAGATTATCATTATCTGTGCAGCCTCTCTTCCGCCTATATCCACATAGGGCTGATTTGCTGTATTTTCAGTGCCGATAGCATCTCTGTGTATATCCAGCACCACCTTTATGGAAGGATATTGTTCCAATATCGGCACGATCGATGCCCTGCTCCTGTCGTAGGCTCCGTTGTAGGAGGGATGATCATGTATCGTCCTTACGTGGATAACGCCTATGCCCTTCGCCTCCAGCTCAGCCTGTATTGCGTCCCCCACCATGACCACATTCCTGGTTTCGTCAGTGGTGCGGTAATTGAAAGAGGGATCGAATTTGTCACGGACATAGGGCTCAAAACTCTCGCAGGTGTGAGTATGATATATCAACACCTGCGGTTCGGAGGTATCTTCAATAGAAAAATCGGGGAATATCACGCTCTCCCTCAGCAGCTCCTCGTTCTGCACCGATGTCTTGTTATTGACCTGACCGCCGCCGGGGAGATCAATGAACGAAGTTCCGGTATAGTGTGGGTAGGTATTGCGTATGATGTCACCTCCCTCGCCCCATTCTGTAGGATATGGCTTTTTCCCGGGATCATCCGAGACCATTTCAAGCGGGCTTTTCAGCTTTACAACTCCCGTTGAAGCAGTCTCAGCTACCGCTCCATATCCCTCAGACAGAATGAGGCTTCCGGAAAGGATATCGTCAGCCCGCTCCGGTACACTGGATATCCTCATTTCCTTTTCCTCATCGGCTTTTTTTGCCGCATTTGTTTTTCCGCTGCTGAGTCTGCTTGTCTGATATACAGAAGGAACTGCACTTATAACGGCTCCTACAGCAAGCGGAAGCACAAGCAGCAGGCATATCTTCATCATTCCTTTGATCTTACAGCGTTTGCGTCGTCTCATATCCTCACCTCATTAGTATAACCTTTCATTTTATTATATTCATCTGGGGACAGGATTATTTCTTGCGGCCGTATCTTATCTGTTCTGACATTTTACAGCATTTTTTGCATATGATTGATAAGGATCATTTTTTTGGGATAAAGGAGGTCAGTATGTATACCTGCTGCAATTTTAAGAGATTCATAAAGCTGCTGGTCATTGATATAATTGTACTGCTGGCAGCAGCTTTTATTTTCATCATCAGCCGTACTATCAACGGCTCATCTGCATCCGAACCGGGCGAAGAGCCTGTACCGCTGCCGGTAATAATGTATCACAGTGTATTTTCAACAGAGCCATCGGAATATGTCATCACTCCACGGCAGCTTGATTCCGACCTTTCATGGCTTTCAGATCATGGATTTACCGCCGTTTCTGCCGAGGAGCTTGTGCAATATGTCCACGGCAAGGGAGAACTGCCGGAAAAGCCTGTTCTCATCACCTTCGACGACGGACATTATAACAACCTTTCTGCTGCGCTGCCATTATTTGAAAAATATGATATGCGTTTTATAGTTTCTGTAGTCGGACGATTTACAGATTCGCTGGCTGCTGCTGATCCGCATAACAGTGCCTACTCATACCTGACCTGGAACGATATTTCTGAGCTGATAAACTCCGGCAGAGCTGAGATCGGCAATCACACATACGATATGCATTCCATCTCAGGGCCAAGAAAAGGCTGCTCCCGTATTGCCGGTGAATCCGAGGAGGATTACCGCAGCGCCTTTACCGGGGATATATCTACGCTTCAGAACACTATCCGTTCAGCCTGCGGATATGTCCCGTATGTGTTCGCCTACCCATTCGGACAGATATCAAAGGAAAGCATCCCTGTACTGCGTGAAATGGGCTTTCTTGTCACTCTAACCTGCTACGAGCGCATGAACTACATCACCCGTGACCCGGATTGCCTTTTCGGACTTGACCGCTATAACCGTTCAGGCCTGCTTTCTACCGAGGAGTATATGTCAAGGCTTCTGAATGGGAATAAATAAAAAAGCAGGAATGTCCGTTTAAACGACATCCTGCTTTATACTGTTACTGTTTCAGCCGAGAACTACAAGATCCTCACCGCTGTGATCGTAGTCATAGGTGGGATCCTCCTCTGTCTCAGGCTCATCAATAACATGATCCTCATCCGGAGAAGTCGGGCGCTCCTTGGGCTTTTCCTCCTTTTTAATCTCCTTCTTATTGTTGCTGCTGTCAAGGTCATCAGCGAACTCTGCAACATCATCAAAAAAGGCATCAAAGCTCCTGAAGCCGAGCATACGCCAGAGAGGACTGTACTTTCCCTCTCTGAATTTATCGAACCGCTCAGGTATTTCACCTGTACGGTTATACTCATCAACTATCTGGGTACGATTATTCCAGAAATACTTAGCTTCCGGCCAGATATTCACTGCATAATAAATGTATAATGAAAAAATAAGGGCCGACAGCACTGAAGCTCCTATTGCTATATACGAAAATACCTTGCTGCCTTTCTTTTTCCTAAGAGCAACTATTGCAAGAATGATAGCAAGCGGCACTGTTATAAAGCTGAGCAAGCTGTTCAGAAGGATAAGATTTGCCAGAGCAGTTACCATTGCAGCTATTGCTGTGCCATTGCTGTTGGAAGGTGGTATACTTCTTGCTGGCTGGGGATAACCGCCGTTCTGCGAATATCCGTAGCCATTCTGCTGCGGCGGTGGATAATTTCCATAGCCATTCTGCGGAGGTGGATAATTGCCGTAACCATTCTGCGGCGGAGGCGGATAATTTCCATAGCCGTTCTGCGGCGGAGGCGGATAATTGCCATAGCCATTCTGCGGCGGTGGTGGATTATTGCCATAGCCGTTCTGTGGCGGTGGTGGCATATAATTTCCCTGGCCGCTGTCAGGCTGACCGGAAACATCCGGCATTTCATCCGGTTTGTCATTGCTGTAGTTGTATTCTTCGTCCATAACAAACTCCTTATAGATCTGTTTCCCAGTTCCAGTTACGCACCTCAAGCTCATCAAGATTATAGGGGGTACGCTGGTAAACGCAGTAATTCAGCCAGTTTGAGAACATAAGGTTGGCTGTACATCTCCATGAGAACAGCGGTACGTTATTCGGGTCATCATTCGGGAAATAATTATAGGGAAGCTGTATATCAACTCCCTTTTCGAGATCACGTCTGTACTCGTTTGCAAGAGTCTCTCTGTCATATTCTGAATGTCCTGTAATGAAATACTGCCTGCCGTTCCTGTTTGCAACAATATGAACTCCGGCAATATCCGATGAAGTCAGTATCTCAAGCTGCGGGATACGCTCGATATCCTCACGGCGCACCTCTGTATTCCTTGAATGTGGAACATAGAATATATCATCGAATCCCCTAAGGAGCTGACAATTGCTTACCTCTGCCCGATGCGGGAATATGCCGAACATTTTATGTTCCAGAGTATACTTTGGTATACCGAAATGATAATACAGTCCGGCCTGAGCAGCCCAGCAGATATAGAGCGTTGAGAACACATGAGTCTTTGACCACTCCATGATCTTGGTGATCTCCTGCCAGTAATCCACCTGCTCATATTCAAGCAGTTCTACCGGAGCACCGGTTATTATCATGCCGTCGTAACGGTTGTCCTTTATGCTGTCAAAGGTCTTATAAAAAGAAGAAAGATGATCCTGTGAGGTATTACGCGAGGTATGCGACGCCATTTGCAGCAGGTCTATATCCACCTGAAGCGGCGTATTACTGAGCAGTCTCAGAAGCTGGCTCTCAGTCTCTATCTTCTTTGGCATGATATTCAGGATAATGACCTTCAGCGGCCTTATATCCTGATGTTCAGCCCTGTCACGGGACATTACGAATATATTTTCTTCTCCAAGCGTTTTGTATGCCGGAAGTTCTGACGGTATCCGTATCGGCAATACAGATCGCTCCTTTCATATACATTAATATTATTTTGATTATCGGGTAGTTGATGCGTCGGGCAAGCCGAGGGAAAAATATATGTTGCTTTCGGCGCTTTAATTCTTTTCTTTGCCCTTGCAGTGCTCGCAGCCGTTCATAAAGCTGTCGATATTCTCTGCAACATTGCTGCCGGGAAGAATAAAACGCAGCTTTCTCAGCTTTTCAAGCTTACTGTCATCATCCATATCAAAAACAGCCTTGCTTATCCCCTTAAGGCAGCTCTTGAAGAGCACTGAACGTACAAGTCCGTCACAGAGCATAAGATCTCCGCCGTCATCGATATCATATACAGCGGTATGATCTCCCTCGTATGAATAGGCGATGAAGCCGATAGCCTCTCCTCTGTCCATAGCCTCGGTTATATGGAGCTTTACCACATTGCTATGCTTTGCAAGAAGCTCCTCATATCCTTCTGTGCCGAATTTCTCCTGGATCTCCAGCATATCAGTTCTCCTTGCCTATGGCAGTTCTGAGCGCTCTCAGCTCTTCTGCGGTAAGCTCTCTCCACTTTCCGGGGTGGAGCATACCAAGCTTCAGCGGACCGATGCTGATACGTCTGAGGCGGGCCACTTCAAGGCCTACTGCCTCGCACATCTTTCTGATCTGACGGTTCCTGCCCTCTTTGATGGTAATGAGGAGGACAACTCTTCCGGCTTCCTTCTCTTTTACCACAACTGTTGCAGGCAACGTTTTTTTGCCGTCTATCTCCACACCCTCCGAAAGCTGTACAAGCTGATCGTCAGTGATATCCGGGCGGACGGTTACTCTGTACGTCTTGGATACATGGCGGCTCGGATGCATTATACTGTTGGCAAAATCGCCGTCATTGGTAAACAGAAGCAAGCCCTCTGAGTTTCGGTCAAGTCTTCCTACAGGATAAACTCTTGCCTCCACATCCTCCAGCAGATCCATTACGCATCGCCTGTCAAGCTCATCTGATACAGTTGTCACATAGCCTCTCGGCTTATTGAGCATTATATAAACGAACTCTCTCTTCCTGGGAAGATAGATACGCTCGCCGTCAATAGTTATAAGATCCTTGTAGCCGCACTTGTCTCCCAGCTTCACGGGATGGCCGTTGAGCTTTACCCGGCCCTGGGAAATGAGCTGCTCTGCTGCTCTTCTGGAGCAGACGCCGCTGTCGGCTATCATTTTCTGTATTCTTATCTTTTCCACATTTTCTCCTTTTCCCTCAGGGGATAAACCGCCTGAGCACCGACATGAATCTGTCAGCTATACTCCGTTTATCATCCGGAGCCTTCTTCATTATTTCAGCGTCTTCCGCCGCAAGAAGCGGAATCTGACACACCTCACGGCCTTTGAAGCTTATCCTTAGCCTGCCCATCTCATCCCCTTTTTTTACAGGGGCATAGATGAACGGCGATGATACTGTCTCAATGTCAAAGCCTTCCGGCTGAGCGGCAAGTGTAGTTATCCCTGTACCCATTTCGCCCGGAACAGCCGCTATACAGTCATTTTTTCCTCCTGCAAGAGGAAGCACGACACTCTCCGGAAGCCCCGGCGTAACTGTTTTCACTATTCCGAATCCGTAATTGTAGAGCGAGATATGATCCTGCCAATCATTCTTATCGTTAAGTGTAACACATATCAGCGACTTTCCGTCGCGCTCACAGGCAGATACAAGGCATCTTC
>JAAYBK010000436.1 GCA_012718885.1 Ruminococcus sp.
ATTTGAGTCCTCTGCGTGTGCAGTTATGGTGCGTGAAGTCTCAGGAACGAGAATTCCTGCGTTTGGCATACCCATGCCGATGATCGTCAGGGCGAGCACCGTTGCTGCTGTTCTTTTTAAAGTTTTTTTCATAATTATTACCTCCAATAATATCATGTGCAGATGATCGTATAGCCTATACACTATATATACTTGCTCGGAACAGCCAAAGTGTAACACAATTCTGAAAAAAATTTTTTCAGAGCCTATTTTTTCTGTTCCTCATGTAGAATGGAGGTGTTCAAGCTTATTATAGCAAGCCTTCTGTGAAATGTCAATTCTTTTCGTAGAATGGACTTGTTTAATATGAGCCGCCGTGTCCTGCGTCCAGGATGATAGTTGGTGTTTCGCTGCACATATCTGTCATTGCCACCGGCAGCGCATTTTTCTCAGCTTTTTCTGATATTTTTGATGAGGCAAGGATCGTGAGCAGAGCACAGCCGGAAAGGACTGCTCCGCTGATTATCCTTCTGCGGATATTGTACATAATATTATCTCCTTCTGCATTATGCGATAATGTTTACTTAATTATATTCGCATCCGACCTTATTATTACAAAAATCGGCCGGCCGCACAATGAAAGGGAGCTGCCTTTGCGGCTTTTTCCGGCTGAGTTATTTCCTCCTTGACTTCTTTCTTGAGCCGGAGCAGCGGACGTCAAAGCAGATGCCGTCGTCAGTGCGCTTTGCAGTTATCTGCCAGCCGTGGAGTTCGATGAGATCCTTCGCCAGCGACAGGCCGATTCCGGTATTTCCGTCACGGCCGGTATAGAAACGCTCGAACAGGTGTGACAGGGTATCATCCGACATGGGCTCGCAGTCATTGGAAATGCAGAAGCCTTCGCTGCTGCATGAAACGCATATCTTCGTGCGTGCATATTTCAGGGCGTTTGTGAGCAGGTTGGATATGGCGTGCTCAAGCTTGTCAGGATCGGCGGATACTGTGGTGGGGACAAGGTCAAGAGAGACCTCCAGTCCACGGCTGAGGACAGTTACCTCAAAGGGCATAAGGCAGTCCTGTATGAAGCCGGAGAGCTCGATCTCCTCACGTTCAAGGGAAACAGAGCCGCTCTCGATCTTTGCCATGCAGAGTATCTCCTCTACCAGCCGGCTCATTTTCTCGGTCTGGGCAGCGATAGTTCTTCCGGTTCGCTTGTAGTCGGTTATGACACCTGTCTCAATGCCCTCTGCATAGCCTCTTATGGAGGTAAGGGGCGTTTTCAGCTCATGGGAGGTGTTCTCGAAGAACTGCTTCTGAGCAAGGTGGTTCTGTTCCAGCTTTCTGCCGGTGAAATATCCGGCGGTGCTGCCAAGGGCTCCTATTATCACGGCGGAGATAAGGAATACGATGTTGATGCGCCTTATCATTTCCAGCTCACCGGTGATATCGATATATGCTATCGTTCCCTTGTAGTCATCGTCGCTGTAGTATTGCTCGATGATCTCGTCGCTGAGATCGGGATCATCGTCTGTATATATATAAGTATCGGTTTCAAGATCGTCATCGGTCAACATATCATCGGATATATTGAGCGTATTGTCAAAGCCGAACGCATAGGTCTCGGAGAACAGCGGATCGCTGTCCCTGAACATGACATAGTAGCTATTATCGTTGATATTGGCCAGCTTTATTGTATCCGTCTCGATATCGCTGCACCAGTTTATGATAGATCGTTCTTTCTGTGTATACTGAGGATACAGCGACTCTTCTGTGGATGTTTTAAAGAGCAGGATGACCTCTGGCTGGTACATAGGTATGTCTGTGTAATCTTCAGAAAAGGCGTAATTGAGTGCTTCTTCAGCGTTGTATCTCATTCTTTTGCGTACTATGATGTTGAAGGTGACGGTCACTATCAGCATAAGCACGATTACGACGCAGCCGACCAATACAGCTATTTTCCAGCGGAGCTTATTCATTTCCTTCCTCCAGTTTGTATCCGTAGCCCCATACTGCGGATATTTTCACTTTGCTGCCGCAGGCCTTCAGCTTCTGCCTTATCCTGCGGACAGTCTCATCGGTGATTCTTGTTTCGATGTCCACTGCTTCGATGCCCCATACACGGTCAAGGAGCTCGTCACGGGATACGGCAACGCCGGTATGCTCCATGAGACAGCCCAGCAGGGAGAATTCTGTCATTGACAGTGACAAATGTTTGCCGGAGCAGGTAACGGTATGTTCAGCCTCGGAGAAGGCAAGGTCGCCGAAGCAGCTGGTCTGAGCGGATACAGGCTGTATCATTTCCATACGGCGCAGCAGAGCCTTTATGCGTACTACCAGCAGGGAGGGAGAGAAGGGCTTTATCAGGTAATCGTCTCCGCCAAGCATGAAGCCTCGCATATGGTCTGTCTCGCTCTCCTTTGCTGTGAGTATGACTATTGGTACATTGGAAATGCTTCTTAGCTGCTTGCAGACAGTCAGCCCGTCTGTTCCGGGCATCATTATATCAAGCACAACAAGGTCGCAGGGCTTTTCCCGGAAGGCTTCATAGAGCTGGTCTCCTGTGGGGAAGGTCCGGACTGCGAATCCGGCATTATGCAGGAATTCCTCCATAACGTCAAGTATATCCTGTTCATCATCTGCTGCGTATATCAGTTTTTCCATATGTACCTCCAAACACGGAATACCTGTCCGGAAACTCCGGACAGGTCCGCTTATATATTTTATTATATCATGTTTTGCTGCGTTTTTCTGCCATATCTATAGCACTGTTTCAGACGATATCCTCATCTTCTGTTACATAATAGTCGCCGCAGAATACGAAGCTGTCATCGCCGTAAGCCTTTTCATAGAGCTGTGTAAGGCGTTCGGCAAGCTTATCCATTTCATCCTGATACTGAGCATAGCCAGCCTCGAACTCTTCGTCGGAGAGCTCCTCGTTGTCGCCGATAACAAGTGCGTCTATCTCTGAGAATCTGTCCATGATCTGCTGGTATTCAGCATACTCTTCCTCTGTCAGGGCACTTTCAAGTACCTCATCATCGAAGCAGTATTCTCCATACCAGCCAGCCTTCTGCTCAAGCTCAATTATTCTTTCAATGATCCTGTCAAGCTCTTCCTGGTACTCTGCATCGAAAGCGGCATATTCCTCGTCTGAATACTCTCTGTCCTCAGGGAAAGCCTGTGCGTAGATATCATCAATCTGATCGTAGAGACCGTTGAGCTCAGCTATCTCGTCCTCGGTAAGGTCGCCGTAGTCCACTTCACAGTCTGCGGTGACATCGAATTCTGAAAACCAGCCAGCCTTATGCTCAAGTTCGTCAAGTCTGTCAAAAAGCTCCTGGTTGTCTGCAACAATGGTATCAAAGATATCATCAGTCCATTCTCCGCTGTCCGGGAAGGCCTCATAGAAGAGAGTGTATACCTTATCATAAAGTTCGTTGAACTCAGCTATCTCGTCTTCAGTAAGATTGTCGAAGTTTATATTGGCTTCTGCACTGACTTCAACTTTTGTCACCCAGCCAGCCTTCTGCTCAAGCTCACTCAGTCTGTCAAACAGCTCCTGATTGTCTGCTATTATTGCATCATACTTCTCATCTGACCATTCTTCACCGCCAGGGAAAGCCTCATCGAAGAGAGCACAGACCTTGTCATAGAGAGTGTTGAGCTCGGTTATCTCATCTTCTGTCAGATTGCCGTAGTCCATATCATCAAAGCCGTAATAGAAGTCAGAATAAAAACCTGCTTTTTCCTCAAGCTCAATTATCCTGTCGTTGAGCTTGTCAAGCTCCTCCTGATGTGCCTCGAAGAAGGCGTTGTATTCCTCGTCTGTATACTCAATGCTGTCATCGGGGAACGCTGTCATGTAGATAGCGGAGAGCTGATCGCAAAGGCTGTTGAGTTCTGTGATCTCGTCCTCTGTCAGATCGCCGTAGTCTGTATCGTCTGTGGAGTCGGAGCTGAAATAGATTGTGGAGCAAATGTCGTTGAGCCCGGCCTGCTCATCGTCGGTGACGGAGATATCCATGTCTCCTGAGAATGAGAACGGACCGTTTTCCTCATCGGAGATATCGAAGGTCGAGGTCACAACAAAGTAGCTATCGTTTTCGTCTGCGGTTGTTGTGATGAGTGTGAAGGGATCGTCCTCAGTGCCTGTTCCTGTTACCTCTGTAACAGCAGATGTGGAAGCTGATGTTGCCGGTTCGCTGTATGCTGCTGATGATGCGAGTGAATTAACAGGGAGTGCAGCTGCGAGAGCGGTGATGCATAATGTTTTGATAATATTTGTTTTCATAGCGAAAACCTCCTGAATGATAATTTTGTTGACCGTTTCTCTTGGTCTGTATATATCATAACATATCATCCTGGAGAAGTCTCCGCAATTGTGTAATGAAAATGTCACAAAAGTGTCAGAACTGCAAAGAAATCACTGCTGTTCATTTTTCTTCCGGAGGAGAAGGCCTGAGCGCCATACTGCTGCAAGTCCGGATAGCGTCATTGCAAGGGATGCGGCAAGAATAAGGAGATCCTTCGGGGAATTGTTTCCGGTCTGGGGAAGATCTACGGTATATCCGGCGGAATCCGTTCCTATCCCTGTTGAGGGATCAATGTTGTACACCTCCAGGAGCTTTCCGCTCTTGTCGTACAGAGCTATAACATAATTGTCCGGGGAGGATGACAGCAGCTTTGTTATTACGCCGGTGATCCCCTTTCTGTCCTGATAGTCCTTTACAGCCCAGCTGCAAAGTCTAACGGCAGTATCATCTGCCGCAGTAGTTGTCGTTATGGCTGTTGTTGTGCATACAGTTGTTGCTATTGGTTCCGGATCAGTGCAGACAAAGCGGATGTCATAGTCAGCGGCATAGCGTTCAGCAGCGGAGCATTTGCTGCCATAGATAGTGGTTTTGGGACTGTATGTCATATAAGAGCCGTCGTTGTAGGTGTATCCGAATGCAAAATCGCCTATGTTATTGCAGGAGGCAGGGATGCTGATATAGTTCAGCGAGGTGCAGTTTGTGAACGCCTCATCGCCTACAGCGGATATACCGTCAGGCAGTTCAGTCTTTTCAAGACTGCTGCATCCGTAGAAGGCATAGCTGCCGATAGTCTCAAGGCTTTTACTGAATGAAAGTTCCTTTAGAGCCTTACAGCCGGAGAAGGTTGAATCGCCTATACTGCGGACTAAGCCGGGGATGCTGATCGCTTCCAGTTCGCTGCATTCTGCAAAAGCGGCTGTACCTATATTTGAGAGCGTATCCGGTAGGGTGACTTCTTTAAGATGTTTCATTCCTTTGAAGGAATACGCGCCGATAGCGGTCACGTTATCATCGATCACAACAGAGGTTATAGCATCTGAAAGATTTTGCCATGGCGGGATGACTTCTTTTGAAGAGTAGTCCGGGATATTTCCGCTGCCTTTAATTGAAAGTATTCCTGTATCTTTGCTGAATTCCCATGATATTCCATTTCCGCAGTCACCTTCGGCAAATTCAGGAGCAGGGGGATAAGGAGAAATAATGCTGAACTGAAATCCCCAGCGCTTGGCATATTTTTGTGCAGCGGATCCTTCATATCCGTTTATCTGAAAATTTTCATATTTTTTGTAGTCGTCCATACCTGAATCATAGATATCAGGGATGAGTTGAAGACCCAGGGCGTCGTCAGCTATGTTTGTAAGACTTTTAGGCAGAGTTACTGAAGTCAGTGATTCACAGTTGCTGAAAGCGTTGTCAGCAATTTCTTCAAGTCCTTCACTGAA
>JAAYBK010000437.1 GCA_012718885.1 Ruminococcus sp.
GCCGCACTTATCTTCTTTATGAAGATGGATTACCACAACCTGAAAAACATCAAGCTTCCGGTGCTGAAGAAATTCAATATCGCCGGACTTCTCTATGTGGTGGGAGTATTGCTCCTGATCGCCGCACTTATCGTGGGTAACGATGAGGGAGGTAAAATGGGCGCCAAGCGCTGGCTCACACTCGGACCGATCAACTTCCAGCCGTCTGAGGTGGCAAAGCTGGCGATAATCATTTTCTTCGCCTACAGCATGGAGCGTGACGGAAAGAAAATGAACAGCTTCGTCACAGGTATCGTGAAATATGCAGGCCTTATGGGTGTTTATGCTATGCTGCTCTTCTTTGAGCCCCACCTTTCAGGTCTCATACTCATAGCTTCAATATCAGTTGCGATGATACTCTGCGGAGGAGCAAACAAGAAGCAGTTCCTTATACTTGGAATATCAGTAGTTGCACTTGCAGCTATAATCATATTTGTACAGGCCAAGATCCCCGGCAGCTACGTTTCCGTCAGAATCAAGTCCTGGCAGGATCCGTTTGCTGATGTGCTTGATGATACATGGCAGACTGCCAATTCGATGATAGCCATTGGTTCCGGCGGACTTTTCGGCCTGGGACTTGGAAACTCCAGACAGAAATACCTTTACCTCCCTGAGACAAAGAACGACTTCGTTTTCCCCATAGTCTGCGAGGAACTGGGATTCGTGGGAGCACTTGCGATAATACTTGTATTCTTCCTGCTGGTAGTGGAGGGCTTCTCTATCGCAGTACGCTGCAAGGACAGATTCGGTATGCTGATCGCAGTTGGCATAACCACTCAGATAGGCATACAGACTGTGCTGAACCTTGCCGTTGTAAGCAACCTTATCCCGAATACAGGAATCAGCCTTCCTTTCTTCAGCTACGGAGGAACAGCCCTCATAATGCAGCTGGCTGAAATGGGGATAATGCTGAATATCTCACAGCAGAGGTACTATCAGGACGAAAAGCTTCCTAAGAGGAAGCAGAAGCTAACTCATACAGATAATAAGCGTGAGCTCAAAAACGCATAAAGGAGTCTTTATATGAAGGTACTTATAGCCTGCGGAGGCACAGGCGGACATATCAACCCCGGTCTTGCTATCGCAGATATCATAAAGTCGAAATACCCGGATGCGGAATTTCTCTTTGCAGGAACTCCGAAGGGAATGGAATCGAAGCTTGTCCCGAAAGCGGGATATAAGCTTGAGACCATAAAGGTTGCCGGCTTCCAGAGAAAAATATCCCTTGAGAATATCGGCAGGAATGCAAAGGCTGTGGCTTATCTTGCCACATCCGGACGCCGTGCAAAGGAGATAATCAGGAATTTTGGCCCCGATATCGCTATCGGTACGGGAGGATATGCTGCCGGACCTGTTATACGCAAGGCTGCAAAAATGGGTATCCCTACAGCTATACATGAGCAGAACGCATATCCCGGAGTTACAAACAAGCTTCTCTCCAAGGAAGTGGATTACGTTATGCTCACCGTTATTGAGGCGCTTGACTATATGGACAAGAGCAAGTTTGAGTACAGCGTTACAGGTCTCCCTGTAAGGAGCAGCATCAGCAGGATGGCAAGAGAAGAGGCAAGGAAAAAACTCGGCTTCGACGACAGCTTTACCATACTCTCATTCGGAGGAAGTCTTGGTGCAGGCTGCATCAATGAGACTATGACCGAAACGATAAAGTGGCACGTTGGCAAAGGACTGAAGATAAATCATATCCATGGTTACGGCGGAATGGGCAAGGATACCTTCCCGCATGCCATGAAGGCTGCCGGTATACCGCTAAAGTCTGACAGGCTCAGGATAACTGAGTACATAAACGATATGGATGTTTGTCTTGCGGCGGCAGATGTAGTTATCTGCCGCTCAGGAGCATCGACCCTTGCCGAACTTGAAGCGGCAGGTAGAGCTTCCATACTCATCCCTTCACCTATAGTTGCCGGAAATCATCAGTATCACAATGCTATGGTACTTGGCAAGGCCGGTGCGGCTGTTGTGATCGAGCAGAAGGATGTTACCAACGAGCGTATCATCAATGAGATCGAAAAGCTCTATAACGATCCGGCTAAGACAGCAGAGATGTCCGGCGCAGCAGCAAAGCTCTGCGTAACTGATACAAATGACCGTATCCTTCAGGTCATTGAAAAGCTCATAGAAAAAAGCAAAAAGTAACAACTGAACCTCTCACAGCATAGTATACAAAAAATGCTGTGAGGTGGTTTGATGCAGAAACTGATAATAAAGGGCGGAAAACGGCTGCGAGGAGAGCTTTCCCTGCAAGGCTGCAAGAACAGCGCCCTTCCGATAATAGCAGCGTCGCTGCTCTGCGGAGAGGACTGCACTCTGCATAACTGTCCTGAGCTGACGGATGTCTATTCCGCTGCAAGGATACTCAACTGTCTTGGCTGCCGCTGCGGATTTTCTGGGAATACGGTCATGGTCGATTCCTCGGAGGTCACCGGAACCGAGATACCGGAAGTTCTTATGCGGGAAATGCGTTCATCCATAATCTTCATGGGAGCAATGCTGGGAAGAATGGGCGAGTGTACGGTAAGCGTCCCCGGAGGATGCGAGCTGGGACCACGGCCAATCGATATGCATCTTGCTGCAATGAGGAAAATGGGAGTGGATATCCGTGAGGGCGGAGGACGAATAATTTGCAGGGCTCCCGGCGGAAGAACAAAGGGTGCCAGGATAAACCTGTCCTTTCCTTCAGTAGGTGCCACCGAGAATATCATTCTCTGTGCTGTAACTGCGGACGGAGAGACTATTGTGAACAATGCGGCGAGAGAACCGGAGATATGTGATCTCTGCGGTTTCCTCAGAGCCTGCGGAGCAAGGATATCCGGAGACGGCGAGAGCAGGATCGTTATTGAAGGTCAGCCGAAACTGACCGGCTGCGAGTACAGCATAATGCCGGACAGGATAGCCGGGGCAACATATCTTTCCATGACGGCTGCTTCCGGCGGAGAGATAATACTTAAAAATGCCTGCGTTCAGGACATGGAGCCATTCCTTACCGTGCTTGAACAGACAGGATGCAGCATATATACAGGCGGACAGCGTATATACCTCAGGAGCGGCTCAAGATTGAGGGCGGTTCCGGACAGGATAAGAACCATGCCTCATCCCGGCTTTCCCACGGATGCACAGGCAGTCCTTATGGCAGCGCTCACTGTTGCCGACGGAACGAGCGTATTTGAGGAAAATATATTTGACTGCCGTTACAGACATACTGACGCTCTCGTGAAAATGGGAGCGGACATACAGGTGCTGGGAAAAGTAGCCGTAGTTAAAGGCGTAGCTTCGCTCAGCGGAGCCTGCGTTGAAGCTACTGACCTGCGGGGAGGTGCAGCAATGGCTGCTGCGGCTCTTGCAGCAGAAGGAACTTCCGAGATAACAAGGATCTGTCATATCGACAGGGGATACGAAAGGTTTGAAGAATCTATAAAAGCTCTGGGCGGAGATATCTGCCGGGTATAGGATCGGAGAAAATATGAAAGACGTTGAAAAGACTACTGTCGAAAGGCAGAACAGCCGTAAGCGAATAAGAAGACGCCGGCGCTGGAATAATCTGTACGTACTTGCAGTAGTGCTGCTGGTAGTGACTGCCGGCATCACTATATGCCATACATTCCTGTTCAATCTGAAAAAAATAAGAGTGTCCGGAGAATCGGATATGTATTCCGCAGAGGAGATAGTTCAGGCCTCCGGAATAAAGGAGGGGGATAATCTTCTCAGGCTCGATACTGCAAAAAGTGAACAGGCTATCCTTGACAAGCTGCTCTATGTAGAGACGGCTTCGGTGGAGAAGAAATATCCCACATCCCTTGAGATAAGGGTGACGAAGTGTGTACCTGCCTTCAATGTGGTGTATGACGGCGGAACTCTTCTCGTAAGCAAAAAGGGAAAGATACTTGCCGATAACGGAAGCGGTACAAGTTATATGTCCAACGGCCTGCCGATAATCTATGGATATGAGCCGGCTGACCTTACTGCCGGAAAGGCTATAGAGACTGAGAATGAGCATAAGGCAGAAGCCTTCCAGGAGCTTATAAAGAGCATTACTGAGAAAAAGGACAGCGGTATCGCAACGCTGGATATGTCCGACGAGTTCAATATAATCGTGAATTATCAGAATGGTATGATATTTAAAATGGGTAGCTGGAACGATGTTGAGTATAAACTCAGCCTTGCATCAAGCATCATGGAGGATGAAACTGTAAGGGGCA
>JAAYBK010000438.1 GCA_012718885.1 Ruminococcus sp.
TCGTCTATCACTATCGCCGCAACAGCTATCCGTTTTTCGTCCATATTACCTCCATAGTGAAAAGGCGCAAAAAACCGCCCGCTTTTACACGGACGGTGCTTATATGTATAGTTCTTGAATACATCATATTTGCTGCCATCCGATAACAGAGTTTTCACCCTGATGTCCGAAAACATTAATTGTTTCTCAGCCAAAAACAGAATAAATCCTGTTTCCCGCAGTTAAAATAATAACACACTTTATATCTGATGTCAATTATTTTTGTTAGCGTCTCATAACCGCTGATAACAATCTTTCTTATACTTCAAAAGCATAACGCTATATATGACAGCGATAGGTTTCATATAGCCCTAAAGATCATATTTATGATGAAAAATCGTATACTATACTTATATGACAAGCTGACCGATTATTGTCATATTCTAATTATTATTAATAATTTTCAAAAAATACTGGACAAATCATAATTTATATGTTATAATATTTCGTAGAAAAAATACTTGAGGTGATCACAATGGGCATATTCTCTATTTTCCAGGGCGGCGCTAAATACTTCGATAAGAAGATCACACCTAAATGCGACTATTGTCAGTACGGCAAGCGTTCTAATGCCGGAAATAAAATACTCTGTGAGAAGAAGGGTCTTGTTGATCCTAATTACTCATGTAACAATTTTAATTATTCTCCACTGAAACGAATTCCTGTCAAGCAGCTCAATTTTGTAGGAAGTCTTGCTGACGAAGATATCTATATAGAATCAAAGGGCGACATCGCTGAAAAGGAAGCCGCTGAAAAGGCTGCTGAAGCTGAATCCAAAAAGAACCAGCCTAAGGCTCCAACTCCAGCACCTAAACCTGCACCGGCTCCAGTTCCCGCTCAACAGCAGTCAGCTCCGGCTCCACAGGCTTCAGTTGCTCCTGCACCAGCTACTCAGCCGCAGGTTCAGAATAATCCGGATGCCGCTTCAGCAAAACAGGCAACTCCTGTTCAGCAAGCTTCGGCTCCTGCTCCACAGCAGGCAGCTACGGAACCTAAGCCTGCACCGACTCCAGCACCACAACAGTCAGCCCCGTCTCCACAGGCTCCGGTCAATGCGAGTGCCCCTGCTCCAGCTCCTCAGCCACAACAGCAGGCTAATCAGTAAATAATGCAAATTAAAACTGCGCCTCGCAGTTATATCTGTTAGGCGTAGTTTTATGTTTGTGTATATGCGGGTGTGGTGAAATTGGCAGACACGCAAGATTTAGGTTCTTGTGCCGCAAGGTGTGCAGGTTCAAGTCCTGTCACCCGCACCATATTTAGACGTCACAATGGAGATAATTCTCATTTGACGTTAGTGAAAAGCATCCCTATTTATAGGGGGGGTTTTCTTTTTGCATAGCTCTCTTTTATCATTGCCCACTTTCTAATGACAACTCAGGAGGCAACTGCTAGTTATACTTGTCGTTTCTGTATTTAGTATTAACCCACTCGCACCCTCGCGTCATACTATCTCACCATATCTCACTCTCCTGTATTTTCTACGACCATACAAAAATCAAGCCGATAGTTTTTAACAACTATCGGCTTTTACTTTAATTATTAAACAACGAATCGTAGCTCTGCTTGATTAGCCCTTTAACATACTCCAAATCATCGCCAGGATAAATCCTGAGCTTCGCTTTCTTAACCCAGTTATAGTTATCTCCAAGAAGCTCTATTTTGCCTTGCGGATCAGAATACTCAATAGTACGAAGCATTGGCAATGAGTTTGGTTTTGAAAACACGCCACCTCTTGATTCGCAGTTGTTTGAAGATTATATCATATGAAAATGAAAGCCGCAGATTATTCCTGCGGCTTTCATTATATTGTTTTGCATATATTTTTCCTGCGTTACAAATGCCCTAAGAGTAAAGTTATAGGATGTCACATACTAACATCTTATTAATATTCAAAATACAAAAACGGTCAAAAGCACTATTATATAAATTAAGACTAATTATCATTTTATACAAGATGCAGAAAAAACAAATAAGATATTGACATATAACAGAATTGTGAATATAATATTAATCTGAAAACGATAATCATTTTCAGATTTTAAATGCTTAGGACGAAATCGCATCAATTTACAAAGCAAGTCTGTGAAAACTGTTTTATCGTAGTTTACATAATAAAAGACAATTTCGTTCAAAGCAAAACAATCATAAAAATGTAAATAAGCGGGGTGAACACAATGACAGACAATACAAAAAGAGTTATCTCATGGATGCTCGCTATAGTATTCAGTTTAGTCATTTTCGGGTCATCTTGCTTTATTATTACTCATGCAGACCATGATTGCATCGGTGATGATTGCTCTGTATGCATGGAGCTTTCCGAGTGCCATAAAACGCTGAACACGCTCGGCACAGCATTTATGTGCAGTGCAAACCTTGCTGTTATGATGTTTATATCATTTATGATAGCAAGCTGCTTCACTACAACACGATCAGATCATGCAACTCTTATCTCTCTTAAAGTAGAGCTTCTGAATTAAATATTGACAGCATTATCTTATAAGGGATAGTTATGCTTAAATATCGATTTTACGGCATAACTATGCTCTTTTGTAAGAATCCAGGGTGTATTTAGGCTTTGCCGGATATGGATACGCCTTTTTCGTTATGCTATCAATCTTTTAATTTGGAGGTTCATTTTTTATGTTTAAGAAAAGAATTATTATTTACGCTTTCGCTTCAGCGCTGGCAATGACAGGTATGGCCGGCTGCGGTTCGACCGAAAGCAATTCTGAAAGTTCAGCTAAATCCAGCGTTACAACCGATAAATCCAATAAAGAATCGGGCGATAATACAAGCTCTGGTTCTTTCAGCGTAGTTTGCACTATCTTCCCTGAATACGACTGGGTAAAGGAGATACTTGGCGGCCACGCTGATAATACTGAACTTACATATCTTCTTGATAGCGGTGTTGATTTTCACAGCTATCAGCCTACAGCCGACGATATGATGAAAATATCAAACTGTGATCTCTTTGTATATGTCGGCGGAGAATCCGATGAATGGGTGGATGACGCTCTTTCCGATGCACAGAACAAGGATATGAAGGTCATTAACCTTATGGACGTTCTCGGCGATTCCGCGAAGGTCGAGGAACTCAAAGAAGGTATGCAGGGTGAAGATGAAGAGGAACACGATGATGACCACGAAGAGGGCGAGGAAGAATACGATGAACACGTATGGCTCTCAGTCAAAAATGCAATGGTTCTTTGCACTGAAATCGAGAAGAACATAGAAGCTATTGATCCTGATAACGCTGCTGACTATAAGGCTAATCTTGAAAGCTACACTGCAAAGCTCTCTGATCTTGATAACAGCTTTCAGAAACTTGTTGATGGTTCATCTGTAAAAACGCTTGTATTCGGTGACAGATTCCCGTTCCGCTACTTCGTTGACGATTATGGTCTTGACTACTATGCCGCTTTCATCGGCTGCTCTGCTGAAACCGAGGCAAGCTTCGAGACTATCGCATTTCTCTCAGATAAGGTAAACAAGCTTGACTCTGATACTATATTCACACTTGAAAATTCAAATAAATCTATCGCCGAGACTATCATCAGCACATCGGGAAAAAACGTTGACATCGCTGAACTTAATTCTCTCCAGTCAATATCAAAAGATGATATCGCTGACGGTGCAAGTTATCTCTCCCTCATGCAGAAGAACTATGATGTTCTTGCAGGCGTTCTCAAGTGAGGTGCAGTATGACAGATAAAAAAATTCCAGTTATACTTATAACAGGCTATCTTGGTTCAGGGAAAACTACCCTCATGCAGAATCTCTTAAAGCAGGAACAACGTAAAATAGCACTTATCGTTAATGATATGGGAAGTGTCAACATAGACGCCGCTCTCCTGAACAAGAACCGTGACAGAATTGCTTCTGTTGAAATGGTGGAGCTGCAAAACGGCTGTATATGCTGTACCCTCCGTGATGAGTTCATTGCCGAAATAGAACGTATCTCGAAACTGCCCGATATCGAGGCAGTATTCGTTGAAGCATCGGGTATCAGTGAGCCCTCCAACATCGCTGCCTCCTTCGTGATCTATACCGAAGATAATCCTGATACCAATGTTTATCTCAGTTCCA
>JAAYBK010000439.1 GCA_012718885.1 Ruminococcus sp.
GTCTGATTATTCTTCACATATACTTTTAATTTAGCCATGATTTCTCATTCTCCCTTCGTTGTACTTCTCGTACGCTCTTATTATATCCTGTACAAGTCTGTGGCGCACGACGTCTTTTTCAGTAAATCTGTGGATAGCGATATCATCTATCCCCTTCAGCACCTTTATCGCCTCAACAAGGCCTGAACGCTTTGTGTCGGGCAGGTCGATCTGTGTGATATCGCCTGTTATGACCATTCTGCTCTCATTTCCCAGTCTGGTCAGGAACATTTTTATCTGCTCCGAAGTAGTATTCTGAGCCTCATCGAGAATGATGAATGCCTCGTCAAGGGTACGCCCACGCATATAGGCAAGCGGAGCGACCTCGATTATCCCCTTCTCCATGTACTTTCCGAAGCTCTCTGCACCGAACATATCGAAAAGTGCGTCATAAAGCGGACGCAGGTAGGGGTCAACCTTATCCTGAAGATCGCCGGGAAGGAATCCCAGCTTCTCACCGGCCTCAACTGCGGGGCGGGTGAGAATGATCTTTCTGATCTTATGTTCACGGAAGGCCTTTACTGCCATAGCCACTGCCAGGTAGGTCTTTCCCGTACCTGCCGGGCCGATGCCGAGGACAATGGTATTTTCCTTTATGGCGTCAACGTAGCGTTTCTGCCCCACTGTTCTGGCACGGAGTATCTTGCCGGAGGCAGTGGCGCATATGCCGTCGCCTCCCAGCTCAGCAAGCTCAGACTCCACTCCTTCCGCCACCATAGAGGTGACGTAGCGGACAGTCTGTTCGCTGAGGTTCTGGCCTTTGTCGCTTATATCGAGGAGAGAGCGCAGGGCACGGGAAGCGTCCTCCACATTTTTCTCCTCGCCGATAACTTTTATACCGCCGTCACGGCTGACCACATTAACATTGAAGTCCTTCTGTATACGGCTGGCATTTCCGTCCAACTGGCCGAAGAGCTCGGCAAGCTGAGCGGCATCGTCAACTTGTATGAATTTTTCTGCCATCAGCACTTCTCCCCGCCGGATATTGCCGGAAATCTTCCTGCCGAGGCAAGTGAAGCGTTGGAATAGCGCTTATCTGATGAGACATCGCCCAGGACATGGACGTTATCCGGGAAGTCGATCTTCTGATCCGGCGAACGCAGCTCCAGTTCCATTATAGCCAACTTATCCGAGAACGGATAGGTATCCAGTTCAAAGAGCTGGTCATGGTAGTCGAAGCAGTAACGCACCTTCTCCACAGGGCGAACGCTCTTGTCGGACTGGCCGAGAAGCCTGTCGTACTCCTCACGGCTTATCTCGTATTCATTTTCCTCACGGGTAATAGCGGATATGAACACCTTTTCCGTATAGGTATAGGTGATCGAACCGTTTTCGGCGATCCTGCGTACTCTGCGCTGAGACTTATCCTTACCGTGGTTGAGATAGGTCTGGGTAATGCCGATCTTTCTTTTGACATCAAGTCTTCTCACATCCGGAAGCTCCACCAGGAACTTTCTTTCGATTTCAAGTCCTTTTGCCATAAAACATCTCCGAAAATAAAAAATTAATAAAGTGCAAATTATGCTACACATATATTATATAACGTTTTTTGATGATTGTCAACAAAAGAACGTGATTTTTCTGTGTAAGTTGCTTAAAAACTTTGTGTGTGTTGAAAACAGCAGCTCTGAAGCATTATATCGCTGTATACGATAAGACGTCCGGCAGTGAAAATGGTCGGGCATTGTTATGCTGCACAAGCAGTATAGATCCCATGTGCATACATATCTCAAACAACCGTATAACGCAACGCCTAATATATTATACAACATAATCAATAAAAATGGAAGAGCAAATCAGCAATTTTTTGACGATATGATGTATAAAATATTGATACTTTACTAAATACTTTTAGTCATAATATACATTTCCTGAATTTTCCGTTATTTTTTTATCGAACCTCTTGCAATCATTTCCTTTTTGGAGTATAATAATCCTATACAAATTATTAGGAGGTATATCCAATGTCAGTTAAAGTTGCTATTAATGGTTTCGGCCGTATCGGCCGTCTTGCATTCAGACAGATGTTTGATGCTGAGGGTTATGAGGTAGTTGCAATCAACGATCTTACAAAGCCTTCAATGCTCGCTCAGCTTCTCAAGTACGATACAGCTCAGGGCGGTTACTGCGGAAAGATCGGTGAGAACCTTCACACAGTTACAGCTGATGATGAGGCTGGTACAATCACTGTTGACGGCAAGACTCTCACAATCTACGCTAAGGCTAACGCTGCAGAGCTCCCTTGGGGTGAGATCGGCGTTGACGTAGTTCTCGAGTGCACAGGTTTCTACTGCTCAAAGGACAAGTCACAGGCTCACATCGATGCTGGTGCTAAGAAGGTTGTTATCTCTGCTCCTGCAGGCAACGATCTTCCTACAATCGTATTCAGCGTTAACGAGAAGACTCTTACAAAGGATGACAAGATCATCTCTGCTGCTTCATGCACAACAAACTGCCTCGCTCCTATGGCTAAGGCTCTCAACGACTATGCTCCTATCCAGAGCGGTATCATGAGCACTATCCACGCTTACACAGGCGATCAGATGATCCTTGATGGTCCTCACAGAAAGGGCGACTTCAGAAGAGCAAGAGCCGGCGCTGCTAACATCGTTCCTAACAGCACAGGTGCTGCTAAGGCTATTGGCCTTGTTATCCCTGAGCTCAACGGCAAGCTCATCGGTTCTGCTCAGAGAGTTCCTGTTCCTACAGGTTCTACAACAATCCTTACAGCTGTTGTTAAGGGTGCAAACGTAACTAAGGACGGCATCAACGCTGCTATGAAGGCTGCTGCTTCTGAGTCCTTCGGCTACAACGAGGATCAGATCGTTTCTTCTGACGTTATCGGCATGAGATTCGGTTCACTCTTCGATGCTACTCAGACAATGGTTGCTGAGATCGGCGACGGCCTCTATGAGGTACAGGTTGTTTCTTGGTACGACAACGAGAATTCTTACACATCACAGATGGTAAGAACTATCAAGTACTTCGCAGAGCTCGGCTAATTACCATTAATATAGCTCAAAAAATTAAGGCGATCCATTGCGGATCGCCTTTTTATTATAACTTTAAGTTCA
>JAAYBK010000440.1 GCA_012718885.1 Ruminococcus sp.
TATGAGATCATCCGTACTTACAGAACGGGATTGATACTGTACCTTAACAGCTTTGTGCAGGATATAAGTACTGCAGAAGATCTTGCAGAGGACACTTTTACTGAGCTGGCTATAAAATGTCCGAAGTTTTCGGGCAAAAGCTCATTCAAAACGTGGCTTTATGCGATAGGACGAAATATAACTGCTAAATATCTCCGCAAGCATACAAAGCTTAAAGTCGTTCCGCTGGAATCACAGGAGAGCCTTGTCGACGAGGAAAATATCGAAACAAACTACATAAAAAATGAACAGAAGCGTATGGTGCATAGTGCCTTGCACGGCCTGAAAACGGAATACAGACAAGTCTTGTACCTTTCTTATTTTGAAAGCTTCAGCAATGCGGAAACTGCTTTGATAATGAAGAAGACGAAAAGACAGATTGAAGCGTTGCTTTACAATGCAAAAAAAGCGCTTAACTCTGAACTGGAAAGGAGTGGCTTTGAATATGAAAAATGATTATGAGATGTATAAGAGCGTGCTTTCCAGAAGATATGAGTACCGAAGGAAAAAAGCTGGCCGTATCCGTATGATAAAATGTACTGTACCGATAGTTGCGTGCTTCAGCTTTGCTGTCATACTTGGTCTGTCACACTGGAACAGCCCTGAAAAATTAAAGGATGCTCCGGCAAGCCAGAATATGATAGAGGAGCCGGTGAATACTTCACCTGTTACCACTGTATCTTCACAGCATGGATATACCATTGTTACAACTACTGAACACAACGCTGCTGATAAGGCGGTAAGCACCACTGCTGCCGATGGTGATACACAGAAAGTCTATACCACTATTATGACACAGAGCGGAAACGTGAATACACGCATAACTATTACTGTTCCGGCGGTCAATGGTTCAGGTAAAACTGTGACTACCGCTGATGGCAGGAAAACTGTCACTGTAACGACAGCCCTGCCGGATGATACTCAATTGATCGATGATGAGAGGAGTAATAATATGAATAAAACGGCAAATACAGTGGCACTATTTCTTTCAGGAGTTATGATCGCTTCAGCTCCTAAGAACATTGTTGCAAATGCAGAATTCAACTATTTTAGCGGTCCGAATATATCCTATGACTATCGCCTGGATACATACAATAACGAATTAAGAATTGATGATTATAACTATGGGGATCTTGAAAAAATTTTTGAACCTATAGAAAACGGTGAGATAGACGTTGATTTCAATAGCGATGGTGTTGTTGATATCACTGATGCTCGTCTGCTATGCTGGGCTAATTTTGATGAGTTGGGGAGACGTTTAAAAAAAGGTCAGACAGGTGACTATGAGTATTGGTCACTAAGTGAGATACTTGAATCTGAAGATGTCAAGAATTTAGAGGTGGATAAACCGGCAGAGTTCCTTCAGCTTCTCAGATACCGATTCCTTGGCTGGTGGAGTTCCTGTGATGGTATAAGCAGCTACTTTGCATATGAACCTGACAGCTCCGCGGATACTTCGGATATACGGTTGCTGCACTGGTCTGTACAGCACCCTGAATATACCTACATAAAAAAGGATGACAAGAACTATGCTGAATACCGTGTTGCAAATCTTGAAATAACTCCGGAGATCATAGAAAAACTCATTGAAAAGGGCGATATCAACGGTGATGGAATTAAATTTAATGATAGTACGTTATTGATCACATATCTCATTCACCGTGACGGAGTATCGTTTGATTACCTCTGTCCTTCCTACTTCTATCCGGATGGTATCACAGCGGAAGAGCTCGAGAATATCGGATACTGGACAGCAGAGTCAGATTTCTGTCAATGGTATATGTATTGTGTGCGAAAACTGTATGCAGGATATCCTGTTATCGAGGAGCTCATTGACAGCGGAAGGATAAACCTGGATATTAACGCCAACGGTGAGTTAGATCCATATGATTACCTTGCTTTCAATGTTTTTGCACATGAGATTAATCTTAGATACAATTATTCGGACAGCTTTACTGAGATCTATGAGGACGCTTATACAATTCTCCCTGAGGAAGAAAGAGCCCATATTTTTGATGTATATGTAAGGACAATTCCGATTATCTGCGAAATAGATCAGATTAAAATGTACATAGATGCTTACTTCGCATCACATCTCAATCTGCAACCGGAACTCTTTGAGGATTCTTACTATGAAGCTTTAATGCCAGGATATGCAGAACCCCGTATTGACCCAAATAATGGAAGCAAAAATTATATCAATTGTCATCCCGGCGTTGAGCTTGAAACTGCTGCTGGCCGTATGGGTATCGTTACAGACAGATATTCTGCAACCTACGGTGTTGAACCGGATATCCTCAAGGAAGCATTCACAAATTACTATATCGCTGTTAAGGAAGGCCGTATGCCTGAGCCTGATGTTGATATGGACGGTGAAGTAGGATACTGTGAATGGAGTAAAATAGAACATTATATCGACTGTAATTATCGTAAAATGATCCCTTCTGGGAAAGAGACATATGGCTGGGATCTGGATGTATGGAACAATATCGCTGAAAATTGTGATTACAGCCAGAACGGCGTAAGCGGTGATATGTACGACTATTACTGTGCATGGTTCTACTATGAGCTTACATATTATGAAGCTGTTATGGCTGAGGAGGCCAAATATAATGCATCTGATATTTCAGCCAAATCATTTGATGCAGGTATCATGCCAGACCAGGCTTATGATCTGCTTTCCGATTGCGATATAGACCGCAGCGGTGATGCAGACGGCGACTATCAGATGAAGATGAACGACTCAGTTCTTATCATGCAGTCTATATCCAATGCAGATAAATATCAGCTTACAGCACAGGGCAGATTCAATGCTGACGTAAACAATACCGGCGACGGTATCACTCCGGGGGACGCTCTTGAAGTACAGAGAAAGCTCCTCGGTCTGGCGTAAGCAGATAAGAAAATGAAATGTAGTTCCTCTTAGGTGCAATAATATCCCCTCCGGACGTTATATCAGTCCGGAGGGGATATCTTTTGTAAGCTTTGTCTGCCTTTTGCCTGACGTTCCCTGTTTTATTATCTATTCACTTTTTTCCACAGTTTTTATCGTATACCGGATTGCAGGCATAGAAGTTCTTTGAGTTCAGCTTATCCTGTGTTATGCGAAGTGCTTCGCCGAATCGCTGGTAGTGAACTATCTCACGCTCACGAAGGAATCTGATCGGATCACGTACATCCGGATCGTCTGCGAATCTGAGAATATTGTCGTAGGTGGTCCTGGCCTTCTGCTCCGCTGCCATATCCTCGTGGAGATCGGTTATGATGTCTCCCTTTGATTGGAAATATGTGGCTGTAAACGGTGTGCCGGATGCTGCTACAGGATAGATGCCTGTTGTGTGATCTACAAAGTATGTGTCAAATCCGCTGGCCTTTATTTCATCTATGGTGAGATCCTTTGTAAGTTGGTAGAGAATTGCGGAGATCATTTCAAAGTGCGCCAGTTCCTCAGTTCCGATATCAGTCAGCAGTCCCTTGACCTCGCCGTATGGCATAGCATACCGCTGATTCAGATAGCGCAGGGAGGCGGCTAATTCACCATCTGGACCGCCAAGCACCTGATAGATATAACAACTTAATCACAGTATCTTGTAGTGAATTTCAATAACGCCCCGGGGTTTGACATAGGTAATATGCTCGATGAAACTGCGAATAGCCATATTTTTTACAGGGCCTCCGGTCTGAGGATCATCGATAATAGCAAGCCCAGATTCAATACGCTGATACAAATCCTGTTGGATCTCGGCAAGCGTTCTGGTGGAGACAGCATTAAGCTGAGAGGTAAGCTCTTTGATTCTTGAGGAGATTTTTTCTTTATTGATTTTGTATTCCTGAAGGGAGTCGACTCCGGCTTCGTATGCTTCACGTATTCTTTCAAGTTTCTTCTGCTCTTTCTCCAGCATAGCGTTAATGGCCTTGGACTTATCATCAGTCGGAGCAGGCTTGATATCTACAGAGGACATGAAAGACATATCCCGGAAGTCCTGACGGATCTTCTCGATTACTGTGGGATTCAATTTCTTTAGCAAGACGCCGTGAGAGACGTTACAGGTTCCTCGGGCGTAATTATGGCACTGTAAGCTCTGGGTTGCTTTCTGGTAAACAAGTGTAGCTCCACAGTTGCTGCATCTTACCATTCCTTTAAGCATAAATTCAGCAGGAGCCTGACGGGAGTATTTTCCGTAGGCTTTTTTTGTTTCCTGCCTCTTGGACTGAGCTGCTGCATAGGTCTGGGAATCAATAATAGGCTCATGGTGTCCGTCAACAATGATAGTGTCTTTAGATTCATGGAAACGGTCGAGAGCGTCACGGCCGTTCTTGTTCCGGCGTAGCTTTCCGAGATAGGTCACATTTGTGAGGATATATTCCACAGAGCGGTTATCAAACTTATTGCCTTTGATTGTTCTGATTCCCATGTCATTGAGCTTGGAAGCAATCTGCCGGGCTCCCATACCGCTTATGTAGTCGCTGAATATCATCCGGACTACCTGGGCATTTGTCTCGTCAGGAACGAATATGCCGTTCTCCATACGGTATCCAAAGGGAGGCTGAGATACTACACCGCCCCGGCTGAACTTTTCATTCATGCCTCGCTTGACTTCCTCTGCGAGATTCAGGCTGTAGTATTCATCCATTGCTTCAATCAGAGCCTCTATAAGTATAGATGTCTTATCTTCTCCAAGCTGTTCAGAGATCGATATCACATCAATCCCACATTGTTTACGAAGCATGGACTTATAGACGATACTGTCCTCACGGTTGCGAGCGAAGCGGCTGAACTTCCAGAGGAGTATTACATCAAAGGGCTTCGGCTTAAGCTTTGCCGTGCCAATCATCTGCTGGAACGCAGGGCGCTTCTCTGCTTTTCGTCCGGAGATACCTTCATCCACATAGATATAATCCTCCGGCAGTATCAGCTCATGCTCCTTTGCGTATTTGCGTATTGCCTTCAGCTGAGAGTCGGGAGAATATTCTATCTGGTCATCGGTGGATACTCTTATGTATGCCGCAGCAGTTTTCATAATATCACTCCCTTATAATTATCCCCTGCGGTGTGCAGGGGAGATTTTTGTAACTTTGAACTATTTGAACACTGGTTCTTTCATGTCTATGGCAATTTCATAGAATTTCCGGAAGTATTGATAGAACAGATCAGTATTAAAATCATATTTACGATCGCCAGCTTTAGGCTTTTCGGTAATGACCTTATTATAAAGGATATCAATTTGCTCACACATTTTATTCCATGAATTTATAAGCTGAGCCTGCTCAGGAATAGAATCATCTAATGAATTGATGAATTCAGTATACTTTTCTTTTTTCTCCATAGAAATTTTTAGATTATCAAGAGTAAAGTCTATATCCATATCATAACCGGCTGCACTTTTTCCATCTTCAAGGAAATGTGATATGTCAGAAAAACCATCGTTCCAAATATCTTTTGTAGCCCAGTTTGAAACGGTTATGATTTTTATTTCTTCATCAGCAGAGGAGTTCTTTCCTGTTATACTGCTTGACCTCGACTTCTTATTGCTGGATTTTTTATCTCCGCAAGAATATATGGAGCAAATACAGGCTAATGATAATAATAAAGCCATTGTTCTTTTCATTGTTATTCCTCCTTTTCTATTTTGTGTTTATTAGAATATGGTGTCAGAAGTGCTTATTATGGCTTGTTTTGAAATTATTCAAAGCAAGCTTTTATAAATGCTTCTCCAACTTGCGTTAGAGAAACGATTCCTTTTTCTAAGCTATTTCCTTCAAATTTCTCTTCAAGGATTCTTTCATATTTTTCATAGATGTTTGGAATGTTAAGAGTTTTACCGTAATCGACTTTAATAAGACCAAGTCTTATTAAATTTGATATAGATATAGAACTACTTTCGGCCGTACAAATAATTCTTCTTCCCTGAAGTAAAAAATAATTGCTTTGTATAATATCATAGCTTTTGTCTTTATCTATGTGGATTATTTCTACAATTGGCTGATCGTGATCAATTGCAAAAGAGCGCAGTATTATTGCATCCTGTGAGGTCATCTGCTTGATAATTTCTGAAAAAGCAGGATGAGCAATATCTTTCATATCAGAATTCATAGTGTTGGCTATCAAGTTTACGAACATCTTCCTAAGGTCGTCGTTAGTAATGCAAAATTTAGAATTATCTAATGCCATGGATACTGCATGGAAATCTGGTTCTGTTTTTTTGTTGATAGGAATATTTTTTTCTTTTTCTTCTAACTCTTTTTTATAAACCTTTAACTTGTGCTCAAAAAGCATATTTGCTTTTGAATCAAGATATCTAAA